>JARXAU010000016.1 GCA_029865675.1 Rhodoferax sp. | reverse complement strand
AGCCGGTGGCCACCCCGGGGGAATTTGCGAGTTCGGCCAGCCAGCGGGAGCGGTAGCTGCGTACGGTTTTGCGGTCGATGCCGGTAATGCGGGCGATCTCGCGCCCAGAGGTGTTGCGCTCTAGCAGTGTGTAGACGGTAGCGCGATGGTTGAGTTTCAAGACATTCACTCCTTAGCCTTCCTTCAGGGGAAGGCCGGAACTTTGCGTCCTGCCAACAGGTGCCGACGGTGTCGGCGTTGAACCCCTGTCCCCGATCAATTCAGGTGGGGGAGTTTGAGGTGGCCAAAGGTGGGGGAGTTTGGGTGGCCGTCAGGGGATCATCGGGCACGGTCTCCAATAAACCGTTAATAGTAACGTACAGGTCAAAGTTGAGTATTGCCGACAATTTCAGGATTTTTAATGAGCACTTCAGTTCAACCTGGATTCGCAGCTCGCCCGAGCCAAGATTGTCAGATTTTGGAACTGCCTCTCCAAACCCTGTTCACAAGGCTCATCGGCCTGGCCCTGGAATCGGCATCCACCCTGTCGGAAAACTCGGTGCACCCCTGGTGAGGCGTGGCTCATTCGGCGCCGCTACCTCAGCAAACGCTTGCCGTTCTTGCGGGGACTGCACTTGGCGCCAAGCCTGGGGATCAGTAAACACCACGCTGCAACCCGAACAACGATAGAGTTCACTGGGGCGCATCTGTCCTTGCGCGTCCCGCTGCATGACTCGCTTGTAGCTGGTGGCATTGCAGTGCCTGCAGGAGTAGCTAAGTTTCACAATAAAACTGGTTTTTCACACAGTATATGTTGGTCTCCCGCATGCTTCGTAGGTGTGATCCATTCAAAAGCGCAGCCTTTGGGCCGGTGAAGCCATAGCGAACGAACCCGCACCCGCAGAGTGGGCCTAAAACTTGTCTACCCGCTTGTGTTGCAATATACTTTACTCTGTGTATATCTATTGTGAGATTCCATCATGCAAGTAGCAAAATGGGGAAATAGCCTGGCAGTGCGTTTGCCGGTGGCGCTTGTGCAAGAGTTGGGCATAGCCGATGGGGATGAACTGCTGCTGCAGCCCGCGCCCAGGCAAGCCGCGCAGCCTGCCAGTGTCAGCGTAACCCGCCTGCCCAGCAAGTTGGAGCGATTGCAGTCCGTGCGCCACTTGCGCGCGCCTTGGGGTGCAGACTTTGCCTTTGACCGTGACGAGGCCAACGCACGGTGAAGGTATTTATCGACACCAATGTGCTTATCTATTGGGTGGACGACAGTGCGAGGGCTGATGTGGTTGAGCAGTTGCTTGTGCAGCAAGCAGTCATCAGCGTGCAAGTGCTCAATGAGTTTGCCAATGTGCTGCGCAGGAAGCGCGCCATGGCGCTGCCAGACATAGAGACCCTTTGCAGCACCTTGATTGAGACCTGCGACGTTCTTGATTTAAGCGTGCGCACCCATCAAACAGCCCTGACCTTGATGGCTCGCTACAACTTGTCGGTGTATGACGCCAACATCGTTGCAGCAGCGGTGTTGGGCGATTGCGCCATTTTGTATACCGAGGACATGCAAGACGGGCTCAATGTCAAGCTACCTGGATCAGAAGGCCACAACACGTTGGTCATTTGCAACCCATTTCGGATTTGAGCATATCGGCACAAGCCTGCACCTCAGCGGTGATGCGCCGGACGATTTGCGTACGATTCCCCATCCTGCAGGTGGCCAGATTTTGTTGACTGGCTAGGTTGTGCAGGGCTAATCGGATAGGCGGAAAGTGGACCACCGGGGCGCGTTATTCGCAGGCAGCAGCCGACCCATGGCGGACAGTCGCTTCTATGCCGTATGTGGCAGTGGTGCAGCGAGAGCAGCTGTCGGATCTGCACCCTTGAGAAACCGTTATGAGATGTCTTTCGGGTGGTTGGCTGCTGTGTCGTAGCAATTGGTCAATTGGTCCGAGACGTCAGCGCCCTCCCAATGATCATATATCTAATATTCACGCATTCCTCGAACCTGTAATGAATATACCAATTTCCACAAACTAGGCCTCCTGCGGCGCTGCACGTTGTCGCCCCCGTACGGGTTAACAATTCATGCCTTTGCGTGGGAAGCGTCCAAGCTGGGCAATGAGTTTGCGTTGATCAATCATCGATTTCATCGTTTGCTTGAGCGTCATACTTCTCGAATCCACCAACATCACATCGGTTGCGATCTTTTGGAACTCCGGGCCATGCCCATGGCGGCAGTCCAGCACTGCATGAATGAGTTCATGCATGAGCAAGTCCATGACACCTTCGGCGGTTTTGACCACTGGCGCAATGTGGATCTCGTTGATGCCGTCAATACTCAACCGTCGGGCGTAACACATGGCTTGGGTGTAGCGCTTGCTTCCAAACCGGTAGCCCGTGGAGGTGAACCCTATCGACACATGAACCGAGGGTATCTCATGGCCGGCTGACCTGAATGTCGGCCTAAGCAGCTCAACCGCCTCCGCCAGCCAGACTTCTGCATACCGGTGAACCAAGGGCAAATCACTGCTCGTGAAGCGTTCGCACCCTTTGGCGGGCGTGCAATTGATCCAAGACTCCAACGATTGCTTAGGCCGTGGGACGACGTCACCTGCCACTGACCGTTCCTTGCAGGCCAATTCCTCCTCCCGCATTGCCCCTACCAATGTTTCTGCTTCGCTTGTCATTCGTGCTCCTGGCCTAAGAATTTTTTGTTACAGTTTATTATCACAGTCTTGATGCTACAATAAAAACCATGATTTGCCAAACAGTCCGATGACCGACAAAACTTTCAGCCTTGACGAGCTGTGCGCGCTCACCGACCTAAGCAAACGGACGGTGCGCTATTACATGCAGCTCGGCCTGGTGGATCGCCCTATCGGAGAGACACGTGCGGCGCACTATGTGAGCCGCCACCTGGACCAACTGCTACGGGTCAAACATCTCACAGACGCTGGCGTTTCTTTGGAGCGCATCGGCGAGGTGATGGCGGGAGGCGACACCCCAGTACCCATCCGGTTGCGCCGGCCAGGCTCTATCGAGGTGCGAAGTCACCTCTATGTCGCACCAGGCCTGGAGATTCAAATTTCACCGGACGAAGCAGGCATGACCCCAGAACAGGTCCGCGCCTTTGTCCGCGAGGTCATGCAGGCTGCCGAGCGCGTGATGAGAAAAGACAAGGTAGGTGATTGAAAAGGTCGATGGCATATGACTCAGAGCGAAATTAGCCTTGTAGATGCGAAATCGCTTTGTGGACCGGGTTTGTTCGACCGAGGTAAACAACTGCAAACACGGTACTTCGCTAGCGCGACACCAGGGGCGCGCAATCTACATCTCCCCTGACCCCATTGCTTCGACGGTCGAACCGTTGACCCACACGCGATTTAGGAAACCGTCCAAATGACACAAAGTACCAGTTTCGAGAGCGAGATGGACGAACCCGTCGCACTTAAATCAGTTCGCCTCAGTGCGCAACTGGACGGTTTGTTTTTCAGAATGAAGTCCCAGCAGCAGTACCGCAATGAGACCGGGGACAACCTGGAAGCGGTTTACACATTCCCTCTGGCGCCAGGTGCGACTTTGCTTGGCATGGCCGTACAGGTAGGCGAGAAGCGGCTCAAAGGCGTGGTGGTCGAAAAGAAGGACGCCACCGAGCGCTATGAAAAAGCCATCGATGACGGCGACATGCCAGTCATGGTTGAGAAATCCTCCGAGGGCCTTTACACCGCCAATCTGGGCAACTTGAGGGACGGTGAATCGGTAACGATTGAGATTGAGTCGGCACAGCTGCTGCGCGTGGAGCAAGACCAGATGCGGCTGCAAATTCCGACTGTCATCGGGGAGCGCTTCGGGGACGCGTACACCACAGGCGGCTTGGCGCCGCATGAAACCGTCGATGCCAATGCCCTGGCCCAGTACCCACTGGCCCTAAAAATCGACATCACGGGCGCTGCGGCCGCCGCCAAGATCAGTTGTCCCAGCCATGCAATCAGCACTGTCTCCACCGAACAAGGCGTGTCCGTGCTGTTGGAAAGCAATGCCTTTTTGGACCGGGACTTCATCCTTCATTTTGAGGGACTGCAGGGGCAGTCGTTTGTTTTGGCGTCCTCCAATGACGAAGAGTCCTGGATCTTAGCCAGCTTTTGCCCCCGTCTTGAGGGCAACGCGGCACCGCGGAATGAACCACTGCACCTCAAAATCCTGATCGACTGCTCGGGTTCCATGCAGGGCGACAGCATCTCGCAAGCTCGCGATGCGCTGGTCGCGATAACAAAACTGCTCACCCCAGCGGATTTCGTGTCCTACAGCCGGTTTGGTGATAGCGTGCACCACGACACCCCAAAAATGCAGCCCTGTACCAAGCGCTTCGTTGAGGGTGCCTTGGCTAAGGCTATTGGAGCTACAAGGGCGGACTTGGGAGGCACGGAGATTTCCCTGGCCTTGGATTCGGTGACGGCCATACCGAGCCCACCCCGGAGCGAACGTGGTGTAGCGGTGTTACTGATCACCGACGGAGAAACGTGGGACATGGAGGCCAGCGTGGCTACCGCCGAGCGGTCAGGGCACCGCATTTACACAGTCGCTGTGGGGAGCGCTCCTGCGGGCAACCTGCTGAGGGAATTGGCTGACAAGACGGGTGGCGCCTGTGAGCTGGTTTCACCCAATGAAGACATGGAGGCTGCGATTGTTCGGACATTTAGGAGAATGCGCAGCATTGAGGCCACTGATTTACAGGTGAATTGGGGCACAGAGCCGCTGTGGCAATCGGCGCCCCCGATACGGCTGTACGACAACGAAACCCTGCATTTGTTTGCGAAATTTAACACCCAGCCCACCGGAAGTCCGGAATTGACTTGGCGGATCCAGCAGCAGGTATTCAGTTGCAAGCCGCTCGACGTCGCAGTGCGCCAGGACGAAACACTGATTCGGCTCGGCGGCGCCGGTCAGCTGAAAACTGCACAAACCAGTGAAGAAAGATTAGCGATCGCCATAAGATACCAACTGCTCAGCAATCAAAGCAACCTCTTCTTGGTGCACGTGCGGGCAGAAGATGACAAGGCCACATCGCTTCCAAAACTGCAGCAGGTTGCGCAAATGCAGGCGGCTGGGCAAAGCGGGTATGGTTCGGTGAGCAAGGCTTTCAAGAGACCGCCTCAACAGATATTACGTACTGGAAGAGACAACCTGGCGTTTGCTGTTCCTAAAACCGATACATCGTCATCGTCATCGTCATCGTCATCGTCTTCTTCTTCTGCGCTGTGGCGTGGAAGCCGGACCACAGCAGCACAAAAATCAGATACGCTTGCTAATGGGATGGCCAACTATGTTGTTCCCGCATTCTTGCGAAAGGACTACGACGAAGAGAAGTCGACACGAAGAGACGTCGTCAAAGTGGTTGTACCGCTTTCGCTACCGACCGGCGGAACTGACCTCCTACGCCGATTTAACTCTCTTGCCTGGAAAGAGACCGATTTTGCGATAGTTATTGCTGAGCTCACGAGACTGACAACGATTAGCGAGTTAGCCAAAGCGCTAGATAGCGTTATCTCGAACGGACGTAGCGAAGCAGAGGTATGGGCAGTTTACTTAAATTGGTTGATCGAAAAGTCCAAAGGCATGTTTGTAATTGACCGCCCTGCGCAGAGACTATTGAGGCGCCAGTTAGCCCGATTAAGCGATGAGCACAGAGCCGAAATTTTGGAAACGCTTGCCTCTGTTTTTGCTGTCGGGGAGTGATTCGAAATGACGATCAGCTCGACGCCTTGTTCATGCGACGGACTTAACGAAAACTGCTTTCGTTGCTGGGGTACCGGCATGGTGGAGCCGAAGACACTACCAAACACTGGCCCCAAAGGGGATTGCTTCCCCCCAAGAACGCGCCGCGTGGTCTATCCTGCAAAAAGATTCGATTTACCGAGGGTCCCAGCTAAAACCCAAACACCGTTAGTTCAATGTCCACACTGCGGTGTCGGTGTCCTTCCTAAGCGGTTAGAAAAACACTTGCTCAAGGCACACAGATATGGCCAATCGGGAGGTCATCGATACCGCGATGGTTGGCACGCAGTTACTGGGCCTGTGCTTCCTCCCACTGATGCTGCTCCTGTGCTCGGTGGGCGCAGCCGACGGACTGACCGGGCGCGCGATTCGCAGGTCCTGCGGAGGGAGAGAGTCAGCCAGCCTGTACCACTGTGCGAAATACTGAAGTTGAAGTTCAATCGCCTGGCGCGCTTGTATTAGGGCGTGGGCAGATTGATGCAGGCCCCGTCGTCCTCCACGTCTCCATCGACTTCCAGAACTGCCCCAGTGTCGTTTTTGACCGAGCGACTTGCGATCCAATTCATGCCGCTCGACTCATTGGCTTCCATCTGCTTTTGGGCTGTCACATCCTCCAGGCGGCTGCGTTCGCCCTTAGTCAAGAACGCAAAGCTCGGATCATCGGATTCGTCCACCGGCTCGGAACGCATCAAAAGTTGCTGGAACCGCTCGGCCACGACGGCCTCTTCGATCAAGTAGACGAGTTCGGATGCCGGGGAGTTGTACCGGGCATGTCCTTCGAC
>JARXAU010000187.1 GCA_029865675.1 Rhodoferax sp. | reverse complement strand
GGGTTGTTCAGCACCGGGTCAACGGCCTGCCACTGGCCGTCTTTCAGAACACTGAAAATGCAGCTATGGCGCCCCGTGTGGCAGGCGATGCCCGGAGTATGCCCTTGCTGGGTGACAGTAAGAAGCACCACGTCGGTATCGCAATCGACCCGGATTTCGTGCACCAGTTGCACATGGCCGGACTCTTCGCCCTTGAACCAGAGTTTGTTGCGCGAGCGGCTGAAATACACCGCGCGGCCCAACTCGGCGGTTTTTTGCAGCGCCTCGCGGTTCATCCAGGCAAACATCAGCACGTCTTTGCTGCCCCGCTCTTGCGCAATCGCGGGCACCAGGCCCTGGGCGTCCCAGCGAATTTCATCCAGCCAGCCCATAGTCAATCCAGTCGCACGGGAATGCCGCGCGCGGCCATGCGAGCTTTGGCCTGGCCCACGGTGAATTCGCCGTAATGAAAAATGCTGGCCGCCAGCACCGCGTCGGCACCGCCTAGGCTCACGCCGTCGGCCAAGTGGTCCAGCGTGCCCACACCGCCCGAGGCGATGACCGGCACCGGCACGGCGTCGGCCACCGCACGGGTCAACTCCAAGTCAAAACCACTCTTGGTGCCGTCGCGGTCCATGCTAGTGAGCAAAATCTCGCCCGCGCCCCGGCGCGCCATCTCGGTGGCCCAGGCGACGGCGTCCAGGCCGGTGTTTTGGCGTCCGCCGTGGCTGAACACGTCCCAGCCCGGCCCGCGCAGTTGTAGTGCCTCGCCCACGCGGCGCTTGGCGTCAATGGCTACCACGATGCATTGGGCGCCGTACTTGTGCGAGGCGTCTTCAATCACCTGGGGCTTGGCAATCGCCGCCGAGTTAAAGCTCACCTTGTCGGCCCCGACGTTGAGCAGGCGGCGCACATCATCCACGGTACGTACCCCACCGCCCACGGTGAGCGGAATAAACACCTGCGAGGCCACGGCTTCGATGATGTGCAATATGACATCGCGGGCGTCGCTGGTGGCGGTGATGTCCAGAAAAGTGAGTTCATCGGCGCCCTGCTCGTTGTAGCGTGCAGCGATTTCCACCGGGTCGCCGGCGTCGCGCAGTTCGACAAAGTTCACGCCTTTGACGACGCGCCCACCGGTCACGTCCAGGCAAGGGATGATGCGTTTGGCCAGCATGGTTCAGTCCGTCAACACTTGAAACCGTTGCCAACCCTGCCAGTTCGTGGCGGCGGCAACGGTGATGGGGGCAAACACCTGCGCCGCTTCTACGCACACAAAGTGGGTAAAGCCGTCGGGCGGCAAATCGGCCATGGCGGCGCACTTGTCCGCTCCAGGGTTCCACACCACGCTGTTTGCCCAGCTCGGGCTCTGGCTGATCTCTAGCCGCTGCGCGCCATCGCGCAATTGCAAGGCTTCGGGTGCGGCGCTGTAAACGCGGTCAAATTCCCCTTCAAACTGCAACTCGGCGGCGGCGCTGGCGTGGCGGTCGGTCAGAGCATCCCACCCGGGCTGGCCTTGCAGGCCGTGCAGGCGCGCATGCGCAATATCGTCTACCGCCAAATAGCTATGCAAAGCGCCGGAGAACGCAAAGGGTCGGGTGTCCAGGTTGTGCACAGTGAGCGTCACGGTCAATTCGTTAGTGGCCAGCGCTACCCTCAGGCGCGCCTCAAAGCGCGGCTGCCAAATGGCCAGGGTCTGGGCGCTCCAGGACAGGGTGAAATCTTGCTGCACGCGGTCATCGTGCACCGTGAAATGCCCTGCCGTCCACATGCTGTTGCGGGCGAACCCGTGCTTGGGCAGGCTGCCGCGCTGGTTGAACTGGGGAAAACACACGGGTATTCCGCCGCGAATGGCGCTGTGGCCGTCCCAGTGGGTGCTCGGGCTCAGGTACAGGCGCTCACGGCCCGCTGCCTTCCAAGACACCACCTGCGCGCCCTGCAAGGCCACCCACACCGTGTCGCCATTGGCCAGCGTGAGGCGCCAGCCGGGCTGGCCGTGCTGGGTTTCGCTGCGGCACAGCGCGCCGCCATCAGCCATTGATTTCGTCAGCGCGCGCTTGTCCGGCAGCAAAATCAAGGTCGCCGGTGTAGATGGCGCGGCCACAAATCACGCCCTCCACGCCCTCGTCCTCTACGGCGCACAGCGCCTCAATGTCGGCCAAATTGCTCAGGCCACCGGACGCGATAACAGGAATCGACAAAGCCTGGGCCAGTTTGACGGTGGCGTCAATATTGATGCCGGTGAGCATGCCGTCGCGGCCAATGTCGGTGTAAATAATGGATTCGACACCGTAGTCTTCAAACTTTTTGCCCAGGTCCACCACGTCGTGGCGGGTGAGCTTGCTCCAGCCGTCGGTGGCGACTTTGCCGTCGCGTGCGTCCAGGCCCACGATGATGTGGCCGCCAAAGGCGGTGCAGGCGTCTTGCAGAAATCCGGGGTTTTTCACTGCGGCAGTGCCAATAATGACGTAGCGCAAACCAGCGTCCAGGTAGCGCTCAATCGTGTCCAGGTCGCGAATGCCGCCGCCGAGCTGAACGTCAACTTCGCCGCCGACTTCTTTCAGAATTTTGCGGATCGCCATCTCGTTCTTGGGGTGCCCGGCAAAAGCGCCGTTCAAGTCCACCAGATGCAAGCGCCGCGCGCCCTTGTCCACCCAGCTGCGCGCCATGACCGCCGGGTCTTCGCCGAAGGTGGTGGATTGGCCCATATCGCCCTGTTTGAGGCGAACGCAGTGGCCGTCTTTGAGGTCAATCGCGGGAATTAACAGCATGGTGCTTGAACAGTGAGTGAAAAAATTGGCAAACTAAAAAACAATAATCACGGATTCCAACGCAAGAAATTACGGTAAAGAGCCAGGCCTTGCTTGGCGCTTTTTTCGGGGTGGAACTGAGTGGCAAAAATATTATCGCGCGCAATGGCGGAGCTAAAGCACGAACCGTAGTCGGTTTCGCCCACGCTGTGGCGCGCATCGGACGGTTTGGCGCAATAGCTGTGTACAAAATAGAAATAACTGCCATCGGGCACCTCACCCCAGACCGGATGGGGCGCGTGGCCATGGTTGTTGCGCCACACTTGGTTCCAGCCCATTTGCGGCACTTTGAAGCGGCTGCCGTCAGCCTGCAGTTGGCCAAGCAGGTCAAACTTCACCACATTGCCGGGCAGCAAGCCCAGGCACGGTGTGTCCAACTCTTCGCTGTGGTCTAGCAGCATTTGCATGCCCACGCACACGCCCATGAGCGGCTTGTGGGCGGCGGCGTGCAAGACGGCGGGCAGCATGCCGGAATCATGCAACTCGCGCATGCAGTCGCGCATGCCGCCTTGGCCGGGCAGCACCACGCGGTCGGCGTCCATCACCTCTTGCGAAGTACGTGCCCACACCGCCTGCACGCCCACGTGCTCGGCGGCGTGCATCACCGCCTGGGTGACAGAGCGCAAATTGCCCATGCCGTAATCGACGATGGCGACGGTTTTCATGGCAAGCGGCTCCCAGGGACGCGAAGGGGCTAGAGCGAGCCCTTGGTGGAGGGAATGGCGTCCAGCGCGCGCGGGTCGTATTCCAGCGCGCTGCGCAGGGCGCGGGCAAAGGCTTTGAACACGGTTTCAGCCTGGTGGTGGGCGTTGTCGCCCTTGAGGTTGTCAATGTGCAGCGTCACACCCGCGTGGTTGACAAATCCCTGGAAAAACTCGTGTGTGAGCTGGGTGTCAAAGCCGCCAATGCTGCCACTGGTGAATGGGATGTTCATGGTCAAACCCGGGCGGCCAGAGAGGTCGATCACCACGCGCGACAGCGCTTCGTCCAAGGGCACATAGGCGTGGCCGTAGCGGCGAATGCCTTTTTTGTCGCCCACGGCCTTCAACACGGCCTGTCCCAGGGTGATGCCCACGTCTTCCACCGTGTGGTGGCCGTCGATGTGCAGGTCGCCTTCGGCCTCAATGTCCAGGTCCATCAGGCCGTGGCGGGCAATCTGGTCGAGCATGTGGTCAAAAAAGCCAATGCCGGTGGACAAGCGGGAGTGGCCGCTGCCGTCGAGGTTTACTTTGACGCGAATACGCGTTTCGGCGGTGTTGCGCACCACCTCGGCGGTGCGGGCCGCGCGCGGCTGGCCTGCGGCGGCGGGCGCTTCAATCAGAGCATTTTGGGTCATAACGAAGCCTCTAATGCCGCGAGCAGCAGCGTGTTTTCATCGGCGGTGCCCACCGTCAGGCGCAGGCAGTCGGCCAGCAGTGGGTGCATTTTGGTCACATTTTTTACGAGCACGCCACGCGCGCGCAGGGCGTCGAACACCTGGGCTGCCGCGTCAGCGCCCGCGCGCGCAGCCACGCGCACCAACACCATATTGGCGTCGCTGTCCCACACTGTCAGGCGGGGCAGCTGGCGCAGCGCTTGCAGCAAGCGGCTGCGCTGCTCACAAATGGCTTGGGCCTGGGCGGCAAAGGCGTCTGCGTGCTCCAGCGCAAACAGGGCGCACTCGCAGTTGAGCACGCTGATGTTGTAGGGCGGGCGCACCTTGTCCAACTCAGCCACCAAAGCCTGCGGGCCGATCAAATAACCCAGGCGCACACCGGCCAGGCCAAACTTGCTCAGGGTGCGCATCAGCAGCACGTGGGCGTGGGCCTGCGGCTGGGCGCGGATGGTGTCTAGGTAGCTGCAGCTCGAAAATGGCTGGTAGGCCTCGTCCAGCACCACCAGGGTGCCACTTTGCGCAGCAGCGGCCACGACTTGGGCCATGTCCGCCTCGTTCCACAAGTTCGCCGTGGGGTTATTGGGATAGGCCAGATACACGATCGCAGGCTGGGTTTCTGCGATGGCCGAGAGCATGGCTGGCACGTCGAGCGCAAAGTCTGCGGTCAGGGGCACGCCGACAAAGTCCAGGCCCTGGAGTTGCGCGCTCATGGCGTACATCACAAACCCCGGCACCGGCGCCAGCACCACGGGCCGCTTGCCGTTGGCTGGATCGGCCCCCACTGCGCAGGCTAGCGCCAACAGGGAAATCAGCTCGTCCGAGCCATTGCCCCCCAGGATGTCGTAGCCCGCAGGCATTTGTGCGTACTGCGCCAGTGCATGGCGCAAATCCTGCACCCGCGCACCGGGGTAGCGGTTGAGCGCCACGGCACCGAGGCGCGCGCCCAAGGCGGCTTGCAGTTCTGGGCTCAGGCGGTACGGATTCTCCATAGCGT
>JARXAU010000147.1 GCA_029865675.1 Rhodoferax sp. | reverse complement strand
CGCCGGTTGACGAGCGTAATTCCCAAACCCACCATGGTCAGGGCGCCGAGCAGCTCGGGTGTCACCGCCTCGCCCAGCCACAGCGCGCCAAACAGCAGGGCGAACAAGGGCGTGGACAGGGCAAACGAGCCCATGCGCGTGGCCGGGTAGCGGCCCAAGAGCCAGACCCAACACAGGTAGCTGGCAAACGCGCCCACCACGGTTTGCAAGAACATTGAACCGGCAGCAAAAGCGCTCCAATGCCAGTTCCAGGCCTCGCCCAGCGACAGGGACAGCAGGGGCAGCGCGAGGGCGCTGACCGCCACTTGGTAAAACAGCAATTTCTCGGCGCCCAAGCGGGTAAGCCGCGTGGTGCGCAGTACTACCGTGGTCAGCGCCCAGGCGATGGCGCCGCCAATGCCCAGCAAATCGCCCCAATGCTGCTGCGCGGTTTGCCCTGTAGCAAAGCCCTCGCGCAAGGTGTAGCCCACTGCCAGAAAAGCGAGCAGCAAGCCC
Organism: Rhodoferax sp.; assembly: GCA_029865675.1. Lineage (GTDB taxonomy): Bacteria > Pseudomonadota > Gammaproteobacteria > Burkholderiales > Burkholderiaceae_C > Allorhodoferax. Next base: position 4,953 of record JARXAU010000147.1, on the reverse strand, counting down.
AGCCATTGCACGGCACTGAGCCGCTCGGACCGGATAAACCAGGGCAAGACCAGCGCCGCCCACAGCGGTGCGGTGTACAAAAACACGGTGATGCGCGACGCGGCGGTGAATTGCAGACCGCTGAACAGGCATACAAATTCCAGGGCAAACAGCGAGCCCGCCAATAGGCCCGGCCACAGCGAACCGTCGCGTTGCCACAACGGCACACCACGCCACAGGCACCACAGCCACAACACAGCAGCAGCCCCTGCAAAGCGCACGCCCGCCATAAAAATGGGCGCCATCTCTGCGAGCGTGGCCTTGACCAGCACCTGCTGAAAGCCCCAAAAAGCGCAGCAGGTGAGCAGCAGCGCAATGGCCAGCGGGTCCAGGTGCTCTTTACGCACCCCGCCGGGGCCTGTCTCCATCAGCGCAGACCGCCGGTGTAAAACTGCCCGCCGTGATAGACCACAGGATCGACCTGATCGCGGTGGCTGCAACGCTCCACTTCGCCCACAAAAATGATGTGGTCGCCTTCCTCGTGGCGGCTGCGGTTAAAACACTCAAACGTGGCCACAGCCCCGACCAGCAGCGGCGCTCCGTGCTGGCCTGGGTGCCAATGCACACTGGCGTAACGGTCAATGCCGCGGGTGGCGAACTGGCTGCCCAGTGCGGCCTGTTCGGCCGACAGCACGTTGATGGCGTAGTGCTCGCATGCCAGCAGCGCAGCCATGGAACTCGACTTGAGCGCCAGGCTCCAGAGCACCAAGGGGGGCGACAAGGACACAGAGTTGAAAGAACTTACCGTCAGGCCCACCAAGCCACCGGCCGGGTTCACGGCGGTCACCACCGTGACGCCGGTGGCAAATTGCCCCAGCGCGTGGCGAAACTGGCTTTGGGAGAAGTCGGGGGGAAGGGCGCTGGAGGGGGCGGAGTCGCTGTGGGCGGGGGTGGGGTTCAAATCAATGGCCTAGGATTTTGGACAGAAAGTCGCGGCTGCGTTCGCTTTGCGGGTTGTTGAAGAAGTCGTGGGGATTGTTTTGTTCCACGATCTGCCCCTGGTCCATGAATATAACCCTGTCGGCCACTGCTTTGGCAAAGCCCATTTCGTGGGTGACGCAGACCATGGTGATGCCTTGGTCTGCCATCTCTATCATCACGTCGAGCACTTCCTTAATCATCTCGGGGTCCAGCGCCGAAGTGGGCTCGTCAAACAGCATGATTTTGGGCGTCAGGCACAGCGCGCGGGCGATTGCTACGCGTTGCTGCTGGCCGCCGCTGAGCTGCAGCGGGTACTTTTGCGCCTGCTCGGCAATGCGCACCCGGCGCAGCTGCTCCATGGCGCGCTCTTCGGCTTCTTTCTTGGGCAGCTTGCCCACCCACATGGGCGACAAAGTCAGGTTCTCCAGCACCGTGAGGTGGGGGAACAGATTGAACTGCTGGAACACCATGCCCACTTTTTTGCGCACGTCGTCAATGGCCTTGACGTCGTCAGTAAGTTCGACGCCGTCGACGGTGAGGTGGCCTTGCTGGTGCTCTTCGAGCCGGTTGATGCAGCGAATGAGCGTGGACTTGCCCGAGCCCGAGGGGCCGCAGACCACAATGCGCTCGCCCTGCGCGATGTGGAGGTCAATGTCGCGCAGCACGTGAAAGTTGTTGCCGTACCACTTGTTGACCTTGTCAAATTGGATGATGGGGGTTGACATGGCGGCTCCTTAGCGCTGTTTGCTTTTGTTGACTTGGGCTTCAATCCACTGGCTGTAGCGCGACATGGAGTAGCAAAACACAAAATAAATGGCCGCAATGAAGAGATAGCCTTCAATGCGAAACGGCCGCCAGTTGGCGTCCGAATTCATGGCCATGCCCATGGCACCGGTCAGCTCGTACAGGCTGACGATGGCCACCAGCGAGGTGTCTTTGAAAGTAGAAATAAAGTTGTTCATCAAGCCCGGCACCACCATGGCCAAAGCCTGGGGCAGCACAATCTTGCGCTGCATTTGCCAATACGACAGGCCCAGCGTGGCCGCTGCCTCCAGCTGCCCCTTAGGGATGGCCTGCAAGCCGCCGCGAATCACCTCGGCCATATAGGCCGCAGCAAACAAGGTGATGCCCGCCAGCACCCGCACCAGCACGTCGATACTGAAGCCCTGGGGCATGAGCAGCGGAAACATGAACGATGCCATGAACAGCACCGAAATCAGCGGCACGCCGCGAATCAGCTCCACATACACAGTGCACAGGCTGCGAATGGCCGGCATGCCCGAGCGCCGCCCCAAAGCAATAAAGACGGCGATCGGAAACGCCATCACCATGGACAGCGAGGCCAGCAAAATCGTCAAGGGTAGGCCGCTCCACAGATCGGTTTCCACCAAGCGCAGCCCGCCAAAGCCGCCATGCATCAGCGCAAAGTAGGCGGGCAAAACCGCCAGCCACAGCAGCGCCAGCCAAGGCTTCCAGAACTCGCGGGTGCAACTGGCCAATATCAGGCCCAGCAGCATGACGGTGCACACCAGCGCGCGCCAGTGCTCCTCATGCGGGTAGCGGCCAAACAAGATGAAGCGAAATTTTTCGTGCACCACGGCCCAGCAGGCGCCGCTGGCCGCTTGGCAGGTCTCGTAGCCGCCGCTCCATACCGCGTTCACCAAGGCCCAATTCAACAGGCGCGGCACCACGGCCAGCAGCAACAGGCCGATGACAAGCGAGCCCAGGGTCGTTTTCCAGTCATGGAACAGGTTGGCGCGGCACCACGCCAGTGCGCCGCTGCTGGTGTTGGGGGCGGGTCGCGCTGCGACAGCAGTAAAAGTTGACATCGTCGGTTTCCGTCCTTAACGCTCTTGAATGGCCGCGCGGGCGTTGTACCAGTTCATCAGCAGCGAGGTAAACAGCGAGGTGCTCAGGTACACCAGCATGACCAACGCGATGCATTCCACGGCGCGCCCGGTCTGGTTGATGGCGGTGTTGGCAATGGACACCACGTCCGGGTAACCAATGGCCACGGCCAGCGAGGAGTTTTTGGTCAGGTTGAGGTACTGGTTGGTCATGGGCGGAATGATGACCCGCAGCGCCTGGGGCAGCATCACCAGGCGCATGCTTTGCCCTTGCGACAAGCCCAGTGCGCTGGCAGCCTCGGCCTGTCCCTGCGACACGGACCCGATGCCGCCGCGCACCACCTCGGCCACAAAGGCAGCGGTGTAAGCGGTCAGACCCACCAGCAGCGCCAAAAACTCGGGCGTGAGCGCGCCGCCGTTTTCTATGGCGAACTCGCCGCGCATGGGTGCGTTGGTGGCCGTGGGCGCGCCACCGACCAGCCAGCCCAGCACACCGCAGGCCAGCATCAGCGCCAAGGGCGTCCAAAACAGGCTGCGCACCTGCCCGTCGGCTTCAAACAGCCGCCGCGCCCGTGTGCGCCAAACAAGTGCTACGCCAAAGCCGATGACCAGACCCATAGCGGCAAGTTGGTGCCCCAGCGCCCACACAGGGATCGGAAAATTCAGCCCGCCCTTGCTCAAAAACAAGGGCCCCACTTGCCAGGCCTGCGCCGCTTCCGGCAGCACTTCGGTGAAAAACAGGTACCACATGAGCAGTTGCAGCAGCAGCGGGATGTTGCGAAAAACTTCCACGTAAACCCGGCACAGGCCGCGCACCAAGGCGTTGCGCGAAAAACGCCCCACGCCCAGCAGCGTGCCGAGCAGTGTGGTGAGCACAATGCCCAAAATCGCTACGCGCAGCGTGTTGCTCAGCCCGACCAAATAGGCCTGCAGCAAAGACTCGCCCGAGTCAAAAGCAAACAGGCTCTCCCCAATATCAAAGCCCGCAGTGCCCAACAAGAAGTCAAAGCCGCTTTGAATGCCGCGCTGGCGCATATTGGTGGCGGTGTTGTGCGCCAGGTACCAGACCAGGCCACCAATCACGGCCAGGGCCAGTACCTGATAGACCAGTGCGCGAAACGCCTGGCTGCGCCAGGACCAGCGCTTTTTTGGCGGTGCAATGCGTTCGATAGACATAGGGTTTGGAGCTTAGATTGTGGGAATTGGCACAAGAGCCCAGAATGAAAAAAGGGCAGCGCAATGCGATTGCATCTGCCCTTGGGGCTGCAGGGGCTGGTCAGCCCCTGCGTGCATACCGCTTAGCGGATGGGCGGTGCGTATTGGATGCCGCCTTTGCTCCACAAGTTGTTCAGGCCGCGCGGCAGTTGCAAGGCCGATTTGGGGCCGACATTGCGCTCAAAGATCTCGCCATAGTTGCCGGTGGCTTTGACTGCGTTGGCCATCCATTCCTTGTCTAGACCCAGCAGCTTGCCGGTGTCCTCGGTAGAACCCAAAATGCGTCCCACCACCGGGTCTTTGCTGCTGGTTTTAAGTTCGTCCACATTGGCCTGGGTGATGCCATTTTCTTCGGCTTCGAGCAGGCCAAAAATCGTCCACTTCACAATGGCGGCCCACTCGTCGTCGCCGCGGCGCACCAGGGGTCCCAGTGGCTCCTTAGAAATCAGCTCAGGAAGTATCAGGTGGTCGGCCGGGTTTTTGGCTGACTTGTTGCGCACCGATGCCAGGCCCGAAGCGTCGGTGGTGTAAGAGATGCAACGGCCCGAAAAGTAAGCACCTTCCACGGCGTCAAGTTTTTCAAACACCACAGGCTTGATGTTCAGGCCGTTGGCCTTGGAAAAGTCGGTGAGGTTTTTCTCAGTGGTGGTGCCCGATTGCACGCACACGGTCTGGCCCTTGAGCTGCTTGGCGCTCTTGATCTTGCTTTTGAGTGGCACCATGAAACCCTGGCCGTCGTAATAGACCACGGCGGTCTGGCTCAGGCCCAGTGACGCATCGCGTGTCAGGGTGAAGGTGGTGTTGCGCGACAGCATGTCGATCTCGCCCGACTGCAGGGCGGTAAAGCGCGCTTGGGCCGTCAGCGGCACAAACTTGACTTTTTCAGCGTCGCCCAGGGTCGCGGCAGCCACAGCGCGGCACATATCTACGT
>JARXAU010000157.1 GCA_029865675.1 Rhodoferax sp. | reverse complement strand
CGACACTTCAATGGTCTGGATGGCGCGGACAGCCTGCGGGGCCGATGCAAAAAACACCTTCAGGCGCTGCTCTAGGTCAAGGCTCATGCACCCCCCAGCACGTTACTGTCAACCGTGGCAAAGCGCTCTATTGCGTCAAGCGTAGCGCCGGGGTCTGGCTGCAATAGCTCGGTCACTTCCACATAGTTGACCGCATCTTCACGGCTGATCGAATAGACGCTGGCCTCTGCCTCCACCACAAGCGAGATGCTGTACCAGCCCTTGCCCACACGGTTCACGCTGTAGGAGCCTGGCACGATGTTGCATGTGTGCGGCATGTAGCCCATGCCCGAATCTAGGTCCATCGTGAAACTGATGGTGCCTTTTTGAATGACGTGGTGATAAAACAGCGTCCACGTTGTCATCCGGTCAGGACTCAGAATCATCGTGATATTGAACGACTGCACTCCCCTGTCATAGTCGAGGCCATAGCGCGGCGCACCGCCTGCAACCTCTGTGCGCATGGCACCAGAAGGGCCGCTGAATGAGTAGGCCGAGGCGATTGGGTCTAGGCCGCTGGGCAATGTAGGCATTAACGGCTCCTTTGAGTGCTGAAGTTACGCGACATGGAGCGACTAACCTTGCTGTTGGGGTCGCCCATCTGCGCGGCAACCATCTGCACGGCTTCACTGATGATGAGCGCCCGTTCACCGTTGCCCATATCGCGCTCGGTCACGCTGCCAATAGCTGCGCTGGTGTTGTTGATGATCGTCAGTTTCATAGCCCCGCCGCCCACCTTGTCGGCTGCTGTCACCTTGCCGCTGGCCGTGGGGAGCATGTATTGACTGCCGTTGCCCGCCGTGAACATTTCGGGAGCGCCGGTTTCGTTCACTCGGTACATGCTGCCGCTACTCACCGGCCCGCCGTACTGGCGAGCGCCTGCGATTGGTGCCGTTGCGATAGCTGGAGCGCCAAGCGCCGATGCAGTTGCGCCCGCTGCCGCCGCTGCTGCTGGAGCGAGTCCCGGCCCGATGATTGGAATTGCCGCCGTCGCAGCAAAGGCGTTTTGAGCAGCCATAGCCGCCATACCCGTGACCTGCGCACTCACACTCGCAGCGTAAACAGCCCCCATTGCCGCGCTTTTTGCAGCGTCAGCCGCCTTGATGCTGTCGCTAATCAGCGCGTTCTTGATCTGCTGCACACCCATCTGCACCAGAGCGCCAATCGCCTCGTTGGTGATGGTCTGCCCGAGCGCCCGCATAGCACCCTGTGCAGTCGTGGTGCCGTCTAGCAGTCCAACAATAGACGATGTGGCTGTGCTGGATAGGCTTTGCAGTGAGTCCAAAAGGAACGCCTGAGCCTCGCCCTGTGAGCGGTAAGACTGCTCTGCCAGTGCTCGCCGTTGCAGCTCGTACTCGTTTGTGATCTGGGTGCGCGTGAGCTGGCCTTGCGCAGTGGCATCTACACCGGCCTGCGCCATCATCTGCTCGTACTGAGTGACAATTTCCAGCTTGGCTTGGTACTCCTGACGCAGTGCGTCGATGGGGTTCACAGCCTTGGTCAGGGTTGCAGCGTAGTCGATCGCCTCTTTTTGAAGCTCTTTTTTCTTCTTAATCGCGTCTTGCTCTTTTTTGTCAGATTCTTCGCGGTCCTTGTCAATCTTCTCCTGCGTCTTGCGCATGAGTTCCACGCGGTCATCTTCGGCGGCTGTCTGTATCAACTTGACGGCCTCGGCATACTGAGCCTCAGTAATCTTTTTCTCTGCCAAATTACGCTTGGCAATGCGCAGCTTTTCTGCCTCTGTCTCATTGATGACGCCGATTTCGGATGCTTGCGCTTTGCGTAGGTCTGATAAATACGCTTGCTGGTCAAACTTGGGGCCAGCCGCCCCTTGATTTTTCTTGTCTCCAGTCGCAGCAGGCGCTTTGAGCTGCGATGGTGCCGCCGTTGGATTGACTGAGCCACGGCCAGCGCCTGCGCCTTGGTCCCATGCCTCCCGCATCTGCTTGCCGAAGGTCTTGGCCCTGTTCAAGGTCTTGGCGTCGGCTTCATCAAGGGCTTTGCGGCGGGCCTCCGAATCGGCCTTCATAGCGTCACCGATGGCCCGAGCGCCCGCGAAGTCGCCGCGCAGCACGGCTGCGACCTGCGCGCCAATGCCGCCAATTTCCTTGCCGATGCCGTCAAACACAAATGCAACATTGCGACCCAAGACGCTCAAGGTCTGCCACACCACATCAGCAACGTCGATCAGGTAAGAGAACTCTGTTCTGGTGAGCTTTGCCCAGTTGGCAACAGATTCATTCCGGCCAAGGTTCCCGGCTTGGTCATTAGCCGCGCCGATCTGCTTGCCAAGTTCGGTGAAAACATCACCAAGGCCTTTTGTCACGCCAGTGAGTGCGGCACTAGTTCCGGTGAGTTCGTCAAACTTCAGGATAGCCATTGCAGCGGCATCCTGTGCAACCACCATTGCAGATTCGATTGTTTGGGGGAACTTCTTGAAATCCTCATCAATTTGTGCGGCAGCTTTGCTCAGGGCATTTGTCACTACGTCTGCGGTGAGTTTTCCCTCTTCGCCCAATTGCTTCAGCGCACCCACCGGAACGCCGATTCCGTCTGCGAGTTGGCGCATCAGGTAGGGTGCATTTTCCAGCAACGAGCGAAGCTCATCCCCGGCCAACTTGCCGGAGCCAAGCGCTTGGCCGAATTGCAGCATGGCCGATTTAGCCTCCACTGCATTTGCCCCAGAAACCTTGATTGCCTTTGCCAGTAGTTCGGTGAGTCGGAGGGTATCTTGCTGGGTTCCCCCCATCTGTAAGATGGACTGATTCAGGCGGGCGAAAACCTCAATGTTGCCCGCAAGGCTCGACTGTGTTTCGCGGCTGATCTTTACAAGGTCCGCGAATGCTGCGGAACCGGAGTCAATGCTTCCCGCTGCAACCTCGATGCGGGCACCCAGCAAGCGGAACTCGTCGGCCAGCTTTGCAAGTTTCACGGCAGCAAAACCAGCGGCCAGAACGGCAACTGCCGCTGCCGTTGCGGTCAACTTGGTGGATAGCCCATCCAAGCTGCCGGTAGTGTTTTTCAACTCCCGATCAATCTTGCGCTGCCCCTCGATCATCTCCCTCGTATCGAGGGTGACGTTATAAAAAATTTCGCCTACTTTTTCAGCCATTGCGCCGTCCCTCAATTGCTGCCATGCTGGCTTGATACTGTTCGCGGGTAGGCACGTCCCGCTTGCCGTCTGCCTTGCTTGGGAATTTCATCTCAAACATCATTTGGAATTCCGTCATGCTCAGGGCTTCAGCGTCTGCACTGGATAGGCCCAGATGAACGCGAGCGGCTGCGATGTACTCAGCAGCTTCAAACTTGTCGGAATACTTGCCATCGCCCTTGTTGCTTGGCTTTGCTTTGCCCACAATGCCATGGTGCATCAGGTGGCGGGCAATGATGATTTGCTCTGACTCAGGCATCAGGCCGGAGTGGTCCCCTGCGTCATCCTTCCAGCCGATTAGCGGCGTAGGGTCTTCCTGATCGCAGAGAGTCGCCAGAATGTAGGCCGCATCCTTTGCAGCACTTGGGCCGTGCAAACCGGCGTACAGCCTAACGATTTCTTGAGGACTACCGAGCGCGGCTATACGGCCCAGCGAAGGCGTGAACGAATATTCAGCACCTTCGCTAGTTGTGGCCGTAGCAAAGCCGCATTCGACCAGCATCAGAGGTCAAACAGTTGGGCCTTGATGCCAGCGCCGCCAGTCAGATGCACCACGCCTTGGCAATAGGCGCTCACGGTGCCCAAGATCACGGACTTGGAGTCACCAGCAGGCACGGCAATGGCAAGGCCACCAGCCACAGACACAGGGCCAATGCCGGGGGCGTTGACCGTTGTACCCGCCGCACCGTCGAGCGTTGCAGTCAGAGCGCCGCCCGTGGGGTTGCTCAAAACCAGCAACTGCTTGCGGGTAGGCGTGAAGGTGATGGTGTCATCAGCCGTCAGGGTGGAGGCGGTAGACGTGAATGCGCCTTGCCCCGATGCGTCAATAGATGCGATTGCGGCCATGTTCTACTCCTTAGCCTGGTGTGAAGGCGACGTTGCCATTGCTGGAGGCAGACATGCTCCATGTAGCAGCGTCGGAATATGGGCGGTCGTCGGACCATTCGGACACGATGAACGGGCCTTCGTACTTGCCGCCGTCGGGGTCGGTCATACGAATCCATGCCTTCGGCTGGTTGGCAGTAGCAGCGCCTGGGCTGATAACGTGCGCCTTGAATTCGTTTTGATTGAAAACGGCATCGTCATAGCTCACACCGTCGCCAGTGAATTCCACGGACTTGAAGGTGACCAAAGAAGTCTTGGTGAAGCCGGGAGACTGGTCGGCAGTGGTGTCTACTGTGTCCCAGCTTGTCTTTACAGACTTTCCGCGCATCATGCCGAGGCGCTTGTAGGTCAAGCTGCCAATGGATGCGTTTTCGTCTGCAATGGCGAATTCGACGAGAACGTCGCGCCCTGTAAATGCGGTCATGATTTACCCCTCTCAGTTGGTAATTGCCGAAACGGCGATTTCAAAAATTGGCCTTCCGTCATCGGTTGCCAAGTACACCGGCTCGCCCGGCTGCAAGGAAACTAAGGCCCCGCTACTCACGCGCATGGCCTCAATAATGGATTCAGCTTTCATGCTAGGGACGGTCGCGGGGTCGCTCTTGGAGCCAATCAGGATGATCGTGAATTGCGGCCTTCGCACCAGCTCTGCAAGCCCACCGCCAGCCGGTTTGATGACGGCGAATCGGTCTGTTGGGTTGGTGCTGTCTGTCCAGCGGCCAAACTGAATACGCCACCCTGCGAGCAGTGGAGTGATGAAGTCTTTTAGGGCGTCGGCTGCGGTCATGTTTTCAAAGCTCCGGTTAGCACGGCGCGAATGTTGGGTTCTGCGTTTTCAAAGCCCTGTTTCAAAAAGTCTTTCTGGGCCGTAGGCCTGCGGAAGTTCTGCGGGTTGTCGGGGTCGTTCACGGCGGCTGCATATTCGGCGGTGTAGCCCACTTGCCCCACTACTCGACCGGCCTGCGCTTCGACGTTCAGGTATCGTGAATTGATGAGGGTGGAGGTGTCGATTGGCGTCAATACGCTGGCCTCTGAAGCGCCAATAATGAGCGCCTGAGTCACACCCCTGGCTGCGTTGCGCTGCACACGACCCACGAATTTAGGCAGGTCGTTTGTGACCTTGACGGCGTTGATCGTCTTGCCGTTGTAGCTGCCACCGCCTAGTGTTGCCATTACGTAATCACCTCAAAATCATCAGCCAGCCCATCGAACGTGTCAGCGCTCCGAAGCACAGAGCGCACCTCGGATGCCTTCGCTGTGATGGGGTCGCCGGTATGGGTGCCAATCAGCACCATGTCGCCCTGCTTCGCCCCTGAAAACTCTGTGTAGATCGTCTGGCGGCTGGTGAATTCGATGCCGTTGGCGTCGGTCATGCGCTCAGACTTGGCGCTGTAGTCGCAGGCGTATACCTCGGGGGCGCTGTAGGTTTTCGCACCTGTCCAATCATCAAGGCCGGTGAGTGCCCAATAGGTGAATTTGGAGGTGTTGGCCCATGCGGAGGATGCTGACATAAGGCCCATGCTAGGGAGGGCTGGGGCGTGAAAAAGCCCGCTGGTTAGAGCAGGCTTGGTGCAATCCCCGTGCTGAGGGGAGAGGTTACAGAAGGCCTATCGGCCACCGGCCAACATCAATCGACTCTATTGCCGAGGGGTTGGCAACCCACTCAAACGAACCTCGGGGGTCATCGGTGATGGTGCAGAAGAACCAAACCACTGATTTTTGCCATGCGCCCCTGTGGTCATTGATCGTCACTTGCGTAACACCAGCGAACCCCGTGATCTTGCAGGTCGCGCCAGTTTCTTCTTGCAGCTCTCGGTGCAGGCAATCCTCAAGGGATTCGCCATCCTCAACCGTGCCAGTCATCATGCCAAGGGAGCCGTCTTTCATTTCGTCCATCAGGGCGAAAAGTCCAGCGCTGTCAGTCAGGATGGCCCCGACTGACAGGTGGTGCGGGTTGGCTTGTGTTGCTGCAAATTTGGTCATGATGTGAGTGCTGAGAGGCTTAGGCTTGCAGTTGCCGGAGCACGTCATAAAGCGCGTACTCGTAAACAACCTTTGTGCCAAAGTTGCTTTGGTGGTTGATGGCGTTGCCGCCTTGGCTCTCCGTGTTGGAAAGCCAGTCGTTTACGGTGCCAAGAATCTGCTCTTCAGTGTGAGATACCTGCACCAGTGGCGCTGTATCCCAAAACTCCAGCACCTGACCGGATGACACGTTTCCAAGAGTGCCGACTGAGAAAAAGCCGCCGCTTGAACCAGAGTACCCAAAGCCGTTGTATCCAGCATCGAGGCGCTGGTAGTCCACAAACTCAAACGACTTTACTTCGCCAGTTGGGGCCACGATGGTCACACGATGGTTTGCACCCTTGTACTCTGCGCGCATCATGAATTTGGTGCTAGAGCCTGCGCCGTTGGTCAGTGTGACTGTCGCGCCAGAGATGGCCACAGCAGAGCCAGCAGGCCAGTAATACGCCTGCACCGTTGTCGTGGTGATGCGGATTTCGTACTGTGCGCCGGTGCCGGTTGCATAGTTGGCGTCGTTGGGGTCTGCGCGGTAGAAGATAGAAGCTACCGTTGCGGAGCTGTTTGTGGTGACTTCCTGCTGGTTTGCACCATCGGATGCAAGGCGGGTGCGATAGGCTCGCAAGTTGTTGCCGCTGGTTTGATCGCGGACACTGGTGCCGGTAGGACTGAAAGCTGTACCTACTTTCGACTCATACAGGGCGGGATTCAAAACCGATGCAGCAACTAATGAACTTCTCCATGCCGTCTCACCCGACACCACCGGCACCAAGTTAACGGGGTCGTTTCCGGTGGTGAGAACGTCATAAACACGGCCAGCGTCAATCAGCGCCACCTTGTTTTTCTTCGCCAGGGCGCGGAGCACCTTATGGCAGTTGCGAACAATGGCGGGGGTGATCGCGCCGTTCGTTTTTCCGGTATGGCTGCTGATAAGCACAATCGTCGGGCGCTTGGCAGACCATCGCGCATTGACGGCTACATCGTCAATGATGGCTTGAATGGCGTTACCAAAGGCCACATGGTCGATTTCATTCAAGTCATATTGAATAAACATCAGATCAGGCGCATAGGTTGCTACCTTGTTAGCCCATGCTGCCGTTGATGTAATTGCGCCGCTGTCGCTTTGCCAGTTTTCACGGAACTGATTGTTTGACGGAGCGGGAACAGTCACATTCGGGTTGCCCAAAAAGTCTGCTGCTTTGGTGCCGCCGATGGCGTAGTTTTCAAAGGCAAAGGCCACATTCGGAAAAGCCTCTTTCAAGGAATTCCGCAGCAGGTTGTAGACCGAAGCTCCTAGGTAGTTCTGATTGTTGCCGGCGGCCACACTGTGCCCCACCAATGCCACCTTTGCAGCGTTTGCCGCAACCGCAGCCATCCACACCGATTTGCTTGTTGAAGAACCCACAAAGGTCGGAAATGGTGGGCGAAAGATGGACAGGAAACCGTCACCGCTTTGCAGACCTCTCCCCCCGGTGAAAGGATTGGTTTTCGACCGCACCACATCGCCCTCATACTGGTCGAGCGTGTAACTTGCCGCACCAGACGTGCAGGCAATATCGAGCTTCGCCGGTACGCCATACGGCCCGAACACGGCAAAGTTTGAGTTCAGTGTGGTGGTGGTAGCAGGCGCACCATAGATACCCTTGACTGTCGCGCTTCCCGTCGTGCTGATCGTGTACGACTGGCCGGGGTCAAGGACGAGGCTCGCGGTTTGGCCGCTTGAGAGTTGGGGCATGTTGTACCTCTTGGGTCAAACGACCATGAATAAGGATGCTGCGGATGGGTCAGGCCCGATCAATGCGCTCACGGTGCCAGCGGTGTCTAGCGCGGCCAAGCTGCGGCGTAGTGCGGACAAGTCGCCCTCTGCATACTTGAAGCCACGGGAAGCGCCGGAGGCTGCACCTTGATTGCTTACGCGCCGTGGAGCGCCGGAAGCGGCAATGATGGCG
>JARXAU010000018.1 GCA_029865675.1 Rhodoferax sp. | reverse complement strand
TGTGGGGGTGTCGATGCCGATCATGTTTTGGTGTTGTTGAGCCCTTGCGTCGCCTGGTACGCAATGGCCTGGTCCATGCCCGGCAGGCTCACGGGCTTGCGCACCCGCGCTGCGAACCGGCCCCTCAACGCGCTGCTGCTGTGTTGCAGCGGGGTGGTGCACCAACCGCCCGGCTTCACTTACACGCAGCCCATCGGGGCCGCGCCCAGTTCACAGAATTCGTCCACTGGCAACGCGCCAAACGCCGGCACCACTTGAACGGCCCGTTGCGTGCACAGAACACTTGGGCTGCGGTGACTCCACTGCGCGGAAAAGTGTCGGCGCGGTGCGTCAAGGCAAGCACCAAAGCACTTCATGCTTTTGTCACACAACACAGTTCCACTTTGTCCTTTTGTAACCAAACGGAGAGTGAAATGTCCTTGAAATTAAAATTTGTATGGGCCGCACGCGCCGCCCTGCTTTCGAGCGCGGTAGTCGCGCTTGCAGCGTGTGGTGGAAGCGGCTCTGACCCGGCGTTCACCATGCAGTTGTTGCATGTGTCAGACGCTGATGGCTCAGACCAAACCACGCTCAACTCCGTGGCCAACCTCTCTGGAATGGTCACCAAATTCAAGGCTGACTACCCCAACAACACGCTGGTGTTGAGTTCGGGCGACAACTACATTCCCGGCCCTCGCTTTAACGCCGCCAATGACACCAGCTTGAACGCTTTGCTGGGCGCAGCCGAAGTAGGCCGTGGGGACATTGCGTTTCTTAACGCCATCGGCGTTCAGGCGTCTGCCATCGGCAACCATGAACTCGATCTGGGTCCCAAGCAGTTTGCCGACCTCATCAAGACCAGCGGTGCATGGAAGGGTGCGCAATTTCCGTATTTGGCCTATAACGTCGACTTCACCAAGGACAGCAACACCAGCGGATCGAAGGTTGCCAACGGCTTGGACGCTTCGGGCCTGACCGGCGGCAAGCTCGCTGGCTGGACCAAAATCGTGGTGGCTGGCGAAACCATTGGTGTCATCGGCGCCAGTTCGCCAGTCTTTAAAAACATCACCACCACAGGCTCGCTGGAGTTCACGCCCACTTTGACCGGCACCGAACCCAACATTGACACGCTTGCTGCCGAGATACAAAAAGGCGTTGATGAAATGACAGCCGCAGGCATCAACAAAGTGGTGTTGTTGGCGCACATGCAAACGATCTCGTTGGAAAAAGCACTCGCCACCAAACTCAAAAACGTGGACATCATCGTTGCTGGCGGTTCCAACACCCTGCTAACAGACGAGAACGACAGCGTTCGCGTCGGAGACACCTCAGCCGGCGTTTACCCGTTTCAAGCTACCAGCGCCTCCGGCGCGCCAGTGGTGGTGGTCAATGTGGATGCCGACTACAAATACCTGGGACGCTTTATCGCGCCTTTTGACGCCAATGGCGTGCTCTTGCCCGGTCGATTCAATACCACCCTGTCTGGCGCCTGGAAAACCAGCGAGACCGACGATACCGCAGGCGGTGTAACGCCCAACAGCACGGTGCAAGCGATCCGCGACGCGTTGAAAAACGTGCTTTTGACCAAGGACGGGACCGTTTTTGGAAAGACCAGCGTGTTCATGGAAGGCCGCCGCTCGTTTGTTCGCAATCAGGAAACCAATTTCGGCAATATGACTGCCGATGCCAATCTGTGGTACGCCAAGTTGTACGACACCACCGCACTAATCTCGCTGAAAAATGGTGGCGGCATTCGCTCGGAGATCGGTGAGGTGGTAGCTGCCCCAGGCTCCACGTCTGTGGCCAGCCTTGAGCCACCCAAAGCCAATACCAGCGCCAACAGAAAAGCGGGCGAAGTGTCGCAACTCGCAATCGAAACAGCGCTGAAGTTCAACAACAAGCTGTGGGTTTTTGACGTAACCGCAATTGAGCTGAAGTCGCTCTTAGAGCATGGTGTTGCAACACTGGGAAGCCAAGGGCGCTTCCCCCAAGTCGGTGGGATGGCCTTTAGCTACGACTCCACTAAAACCGCCCAGGTGCTCGACAGCAGCTTTTTGGTAACCACCGCAGGCGAGCGTATCCGCTCTCTCAAAGTGGGAAGCGAAGAAGTGGTCAGGAACGGGGCAATTGTTGGCGTGGGCACCCGCACCTTCCGCCTCGTGACGCTTAGTTTCCTGGCGGGCCGAGGCGATGGTTATCCATTCCCCGCCACCTTGACCAACAAAACGGACTTGGCCGCCACAATGACCAGTGCAACTGCAGGCGGTGCCGCCAGCACATCGACGGCCACCCTCGGCAGCGAGCAAGATGCGTTCATGAAATACATGAAGTCGCAATACGGCACAACTGCTTACAACACGCCGGATACCGCAGAGGCCGCAGACCTTCGTATTCAGAATCTGTCGAAGCGTACCGATACGGTGCTTCCGTAAGAAAATTTCGCTTGGGCACCACGCCCAAGCGAACATGAGCATCAACCTCGCTTTGTAGGCCCGCCAAACCGGCGGGCCTTTTTTACTTCTCGATTTTTTTAACCGGCCGCGCCCAGTGGGCAATAGTGACCTGCTTGCCCCGCGCCACGCTCAGCGCCCCCGCAGGCACGTCTTTGGTAATAGTGGACCCGCCGCCCACGGTAGCACCCGCACCCAGGGTGACCGGTGCCACCAGCACGCAGTTGCTGCCCACATGCACGTCGGCCTCTAGGGTGGTGCGGTGTTTGTTGGCGCCGTCGTAGTTGGCGGTGATGCTGCCCGCGCCAAAGTTGACGCGCTCGCCCACGGTGGCGTCGCCCAGATAGGCCAGGTGGTTGGCCTTGGCGCCTGCGGCCAGAGTGGAGTTTTTCACTTCCACAAAGTTGCCAATATGCACCTCTGCGCCCAAATGCGCGCCGGGGCGCAGACGGGCAAAGGGGCCGACCAGCGCGCCCTGCCCCACATGCGCGCCTTGGGCGCCGCCGTCAACGTGGGTGAAGGGGTGGATGACCGCGCCCGCCTCCACCGTGCAGTTGGCCAGCACGCAATGGGCGCCGATGGTGACGCCGTCGCCCAGCGATACCGCGCCTTCAAATATGCAATTGACGTCAATCTCCACGTCCATGCCGCAGGTCAGGCGACCACGAATATCCAGGCGCGCCGGGTCGGAAAGGCGCACGCCGGCTTCCATCAGCGCCAGGGCTTGGCGGCGCTGGTAGGCGCGCTCCAGCTCGGCAAGCTGCACCGGGCTGTTGATGCCGGCCACTTGCACCGCGTCCTCGGTTTTTTGCGCCAGCACGGTCACGCCGTCTTGCACGGCAAATTTCACGATGTCGGTCAGGTAGTACTCGCCCTGGGCGTTGCTGTTGTCTAGGCGCGCCAGCCAGCGCTTGAGCAGCGCGGCCGGCACGGCCATGATGCCGCTGTAAATCTCAGTGATCGCGCGTTGGGCGGCGTTGGCGTCTTTGTGCTCCACGATGGCGGTCACCGCGTTAGTGGCGCGCACCACGCGGCCATAGCCGGTCGGGTCCTGCAAATCAATGGTCAACAGCGCCAGGTGCTGCCCGGCGCACAGGGCAATCAGCGCCTGCAAAGTGTCGGCCTGGGTGAGCGGCACGTCGCCTGAGAGCACCACCACCACGCCATCGTCGCCCAACACTGGTACGGCCTGTTGCACTGCGTGGCCGGTGCCGAGTTGCGGCTCCTGGCGCACAAATTTCAGCGCCAGCGTGCTAGCCATGGGCACCAGCGCCGCCTCCACTTGTTCGGCGCCGTGGCCAGTAACCACCACGGCAGAGCGCGCCTGCAGTTGCTGCGCAGTGGCCAGCACGTGCTGCACCAGCGGCACGTGGGCCAAGCGCTGCAAGACCTTGGGCAGGCGGCTTTTCATGCGCGTGCCCTTGCCAGCGGCCATGATGACCACGTCCACTGGGGGGGCAAGCGGCACGTTGGCGGGATTAGAAGAGGGCTGAAATAGACTCATGCTTATGCCTTATTTGAGAAATTTGTTGCCCGCTCTGGGCCCATGGCGGCGCGTTTGGATTATCCGCGCCCTGATGGTCGGCATCTTGCTGGGGCTGGGTGGCTGCACGGCGCTGCGCCTGAGCTACAACAACGCCGAAACCCTGGCCCTGTGGTGGATAGACGATTATTTCGACTTCGACAAAACGCAAACCGAACGCGTGCGCGCCGACTTGGCCGACATGGCGCGCTGGCACCGACGCGACGAATTGCCTTTGCTGGCCGAGCTGCTGGAAAGCGCCCAAGCCTTGGCCCAGAAGCAGCCCGATGCCACCCAAATTTGCGCCGTGTACGAGCGCGGCTTGCTGCGCATGCAGGCATTGGCAGAGCACGCACTGCCCGCCATGGCAGCCGTAGCACCTACGCTGCGCCCCAGCCAAGTCAAAAACCTGGCCGCCCATTACGACAAAAGCAACCGCAAATGGCGTGAGGAATGGCTCACTACCGACACTGACACCCTGGACAAACGCACGCAAAAAGTTCGCGAACGGCTGGAAGACTTTTACGGGTCCCTCAACCCGGGCCAATGGCGACAGCTGCAGCAGCGCATGGCCGCCTCCGGCCTGGACGAAGCACAGCTTTACCGCGAGCGGGTGCGCCGCCAGCAAGAAGCCTTGCGTACCTTGGACGGCTTGCGCGGTGACAGTGCCGTGAGCGCGCAAACGGCACTGGGCAAGCTGATGAAAGAGTACTTTCAATCCTCGGACCCCGCTTACCGCGCCTACCGCGATCGCTCGGTGGCGCAAACCTGCGAGGCGATGGCCCAAGTGCACGCCAGCGCCACGCCGCAGCAGCGCAGCAACTTGGTGCGCAAACTACAGGCCTATGCCCAGGATGTACAGGTCCTGATGGCGCAATCGCCCTAGCAGTTCCTCTCTCGCGGCCCCGCCCTAGCGCAGGTCGCGCACCGATGGCTCGATCGGCCAGGCCACACCAAAGTCGGTCAGCACCGCATCCAGCGGCACGTCGTGGGTCTCTGGCGTGAAATCTGGCACGTAGCTGGTGCCAAAGGCCAAACCCACGGTAAAAGGCTTGGGCTCTAGACTCCCCAGCATACGGTCGTAAAACCCGCCGCCGTAGCCCAAGCGGTAGCCGCCTGCGCTGTAGCCCACGCAGGGCACAAACAACAGGCTGGGCGCCACCAACTCGGTATCCTTGGGCTTGGGAATGCCGTAGGCGTCTTCCTCCATCGGGCAGCCGGGGTACCAGGTGTGGAAGGTCATGGTTTTGTGCTGCTTGTCGATGACTGGCAGCGCAATGCGCCGACGCTGGGGCGCGTCGTTGAGCTCGCCGTCCTCTTTCCAGCGGTGCAGCGCAGGCAAGGGGTCAAACTCGCCCTTGATAGGCCAGTAGGCACCAATGGTGGTGTCAGTGCGGCCCACCAGCCAGATGCGCATCACCCGCAGCAGCAGTTCGGCGCGGTGCAGCCGGTCGGGCAAGTCCTGGCGCTGCTGCAGCAAGACTTTGCGCAAGGCTTTTTTGCCCTGGCCAGTGCCATCCGTTGATTTGTCCATAATGAGCCTATGCAGTTTTACCGATCTATTTTGGCAGCTTTGGCCTGCGCAGTCGCCCTCGCTCTGCCTGTGGGCGCAAGCGCCGCAACAGGGCAAGCCACGCGCAGCGACCAGGCCGTGCTGGACATGGCCCAGGCTTACAAGCAGCGGGACCTTCAACGCATGAACAGCCTGCGCCCTGCAGCCCAAGGCTCGGTGCTAGAACCCTGGGCCGCCTACTGGGAACTGTCCGCCCGGCTCGACACGGCAAGCAAAACCGAAATCGAGGGCTTTTTATCCCGCTGGGCCGGAAGTTACCAAGAAGACCGCCTGCGCGCCGACTGGTTGCTGCAGCTCGGGCGCAACCGCGAATGGCCTGTTTTTCGCCAGCAGTACCCGGTGTACCGCATGGGTGACGACCGCGCTATCGCCTGCTACGCCCTTTGGAACGACTGGCAAGCCAACGGCACCCACGTGGCCGCACCCGTACAAGACCTGTGGCTGGCCCAGCGCGAACCTGACGAGGCCTGTGCCTGGGTGGCCCAGGAACTGATCAACACCAAAAAAATGTCCGCTCAATCGGCTTGGGTGCGCGCGCGCTTAGGCATGGAGAACGACCGGCTGAGGGTGGCTACCCAAGCCGTTGGCGTGCTCAATGAGCAGTGGGTCAAGACGGTGAATACGATCTACCTTAATCCCGGTAAATACTTGGAAGACAAGCTCACAGCGCTGCGGCCCCAGACGCGTGAGTTTGTGTCGCTGGCGCTGATTCGCCAGGCCTATTTGGAGCCGCAAGACGCCGCCATTGAGATAGAAAAACTGCGCTGGAGAACCCAGCTCACCGCCGAGGAGCGCAGCTGGGTTTGGGGCGTGATTGGCAAGCGCGCAGCCCAAAAGGGGCAAAACACCGCGCTGGGCTTTTTCAGCAAGGGCCGGTTTGACCAGATGCACGAGGACCACCTGCTGTGGGCTGCCCGCGCCGCATTGCGCGCGGGCCAATGGGCGCAGGTGCAACAGGCGATTGCCTCGCTGCCCGCCACGCTGCGAAACGAACCCAGCTGGGTGTATTGGCATGCCCGCGCGGTACTCGCGCAACGCCCAGGCGAGGTGGTGCGCAAGCTGGCGCTGGCGGAGCTGCAAAGCATTGCCGGAGTGCGTGGTTTTTATGAGCAACTGGCGCTTGAAGAATTAGGCCAGCGCAGCAGCGCGCCACCCCGCCCGCCCCCCCCCACCACCGAAGAAAAAGACGCCGCGCGCCAAAACCCCGGCCTGCAAAGGGCGCTGTACGCCATTGCCCTGGGCCTGCGCAGTGAGGGCGTGCGCGAGTGGAACTACAGCACCAACCTGCACACCAAAGGCGGCATGGACGACAGGAGCCTGCTCGCAGCCGCCGACCTGGCCTGTAGCGCCGAGGTGTGGGACCGCTGCATCAACACCAGCGAGCGCACCAAGGGCTTTATCGACATGGAGCAACGCTTTCCCATGCCGTTCAAAGCAGCCGTAACGGCGCGGGCGCAAAGCATAGGGCTGGAGCCCGCGTATGTGTACGGCCTGATTCGTCAAGAGAGCCGCTTCATCATGGACGCCAAATCGGGCGTAGGCGCATCGGGCTTGATGCAAGTGATGCCGGCCACCGCCAAGTGGACAGCCAAAAAGATTGGATTGAACGATTTCACGCCCGCAAAAATCACCGAACGCGACACCAATATCGCCATCGGCACCGGCTACCTCAAGCTGGTGCTTGACAGCTTTGGCGGCTCGATGCCGCTGGCGGCTGCGGCTTACAACGCGGGCCCCAGCCGGGCGCGGCTCTGGCGCGGCCCCAGCGGCTCACCCACGTTGGAGGCCGCCATCTGGGCAGAGAACATCCCTTTCCACGAAACCCGCGACTACGTCAAAAAAGTGCTTTCCAACACCACGCTGTACGCCGCAGTGCTGAGCGGCCAACCGCAGTCCGTCAAGGTACGCCTGGGGTTTGTGGGGCCGGTGGACGCGGCAGTCCCCGAAATCGGGCTCGATTTGCCCTGAGCGGCGCCCACCAAACCCAACCACACCCACAACGACCCGTTTCAACCCCAGGAGGAAAACCCATGCTCAAGCTCTTTATCGGCAACAAAAACTACTCGTCTTGGTCCATGCGCCCCTGGGTGCTGATGACGCAGGCCGGCATTGCTTTTGAAGAAGTGATGGTGCGCTTTGACGCCCTCACCCCCGAGTCGCAGTTCAAGCGCACCATTGGCGGCGTCAATCCTGCGGGCAAAGTGCCGGTGTTGCAGAGCGGCGCGCTAGCGGTATGGGACACGCTGGCCATTGCCGAAACCCTGAATGAGATGTTTCCCGACAAGCACCTCTGGCCGCGCGACCCAGCAGCCCGCGCACATGCGCGCAGCATTTGTGCCGAAATGCACGCCGGATTGATGGCCCTTCGCAGCCACTGCCCTATGAACATCGAAGCGCATTTGCCGGAGCAAGGCGCGCTGGTCTGGCGCGACCAAAGCGCCGTGCGTGCGGACGTGGCGCGCTTGGTGCAGATGTGGCGCGAGCTGCTGCAGGCGCATGGCGGCCCGCTGCTGTTTGGCGCGTTCAGCATTGCTGACGCCTATTTCGCGCCGGTCTGCATGCGCCTCAAAACCTACGCCCTGCCGGTGCCCGACGCCATTGGCGCCTATGTGGACCGCGTCTGCGCGCTACCTGGCGTCAAGGCCTGGGTGGACGGCGCACTGGCCGAGCACGACTTCGTGGTCTTTGACGAGCCTTACCGCTTGCAGCGCTGATTGGCGCCACGGGCCCGCATGCAAACCTATCTTGTTGGCGGCGCGGTGCGCGACCATTTGCTCGGCCGGCCGGTGCAAGACCGCGACTGGGTGGTGGTGGGCGCCACGCCCGAGCAGATGGTGGCGCAGGGCTTTGTGCCGGTGGGGCGGGACTTTCCAGTGTTTTTGCACCCGCAAACGCACGAGGAATACGCCCTGGCCCGCACCGAACGCAAAAGCGGCACGGGCTACCGGGGCTTTGTGGTGCACGCCGACCCCGGCGTCACCCTGGAAGAAGACCTGGCCCGGCGCGACCTGAGCATCAACGCCATGGCCGCGCGCACCCTGCCCGACGGCAGCAGCACCCCCGACATCCGCACCCTGGTGGACCCCTGCGGCGGCCAGCGCGACCTGGCCGACAAAGTGCTGCGCCACGCCAGCCCGGCGTTTGCCGAAGATCCGGTGCGCATCTTGCGGCTGGCGCGCTTTGCGGCGCGCTTTGCGCAGTTCACCGTGGCAGGCGACACGCTGGCCCTGCTGCGCGCCATGGTGCGGGCGGGCGAGGCCGAGCACTTGGTGGCCGAGCGCGTGTGGCAAGAGCTGGCCAAGGGCCTGATGGAAGACCAGCCCTCGCGCATGTTTGCGGTGCTGCGCGACTGCGGCGCGCTGGCCGTGGTGCTGCCCGAGGTGGACGCCCTGTGGGGCGTGCCGCAGCCACCCGAACACCACCCCGAAATCGATACCGGCGTGCATGTGATGATGGTGCTGGACTGCGCCGCCCTGGCCAAGGCGCCGCTGGAAGTGCGCTTTGCCTGCCTGGTGCACGACCTGGGCAAGGCCACCACGCCGCCCGCCGAGTGGCCGCGCCACATTGCCCACGAAGTGCGCAGCGTGCGGCTGATCCAAGGCCTGGCCGAGCGCCTGCGCCTGCCCCATGCCTGCACCGAGCTGGCCGAAGTGGTGGCGCGCGAGCACGGCAATATCCACCGCAGCGCCAGCCTGGACGCCGCCGCCACCGTACGCCTGCTGGAGCGCTGCGACGCCTTTCGTAAGCCTGAGCGCTTTGCGCAGGTGGTGCTGGCCTGCGAATGCGATGCCCGTGGCCGCCTGGGCTACGAACAAGCCGCCTACCCGCAAGGTGTGCGCTTGCTGCGCGCGTTGCAGCAAGCGCAAAGCGTGGCCACCGACCAAATTGCCAGCGCCGCACAAAACGCGGGCGCGCGCGGCCCGGACATTGGCCGCGCAGTGGCCCGCGCCCGCGCGCAGGCGGTGGCCGCCCTGGAGGCACCCTAGGCCATGGCCCATTTGCTGCTGGTGGAAGACGACGAACTGCTGCGCGACGGCCTGTGCGCCCAGCTCATGCACGCCGGCCACACGGTCCACGCCGCAGGCGACGGCGCGCAAGCGCAAGACC
>JARXAU010000239.1 GCA_029865675.1 Rhodoferax sp. | reverse complement strand
CATGGAAATTGGTTCTGAAGTCGGTGCTGACCGGCAACTTCAATTTGCGTGCCGCTTGCAAGGCCGACCAGCCCAAGGGCCCTTCGGTGGCAATGTGCACGATATCGGGCCGCTGAAGCGCCCAAAGCCGAAGCAGCTCGCGCTTGGCGGGAAGTCCCAAGCGCAGTTGGCGGTAAAACGGGATGGGAAGGCCGCGTACCAAAACCTCTTGAAAGCCTTCATGATTGCTTGCAACCTGCGCCGTCTGTTGGCGGGGGCGCACCAGCCAGATCACGTGACCACGTACGCGTAAGCCTTCCACGATCTTTGACAAGGTGTGGGCCACGCCGTTGATGTCGGGAGGATAGGTCTCCGTCACCAGGGCGATGTTCAAGGGCGGTCGAGCTGCGCTGATGCGTTCGACCTGAATATGTGCGGCTTTGTCCATAGCTACACTTTGGCGTGCCATTGCAACATTTTTATGAAAAATCAGGGTCTTTTTGATGACGCCGACGCTTTTTTTCGCATGGATGCGGTCGTGTCACCAAATTTTCATGCAAAAACGTGACATTTACATGGCGGTTTAGCGCGTCAGGTGGCGCCAGCAGTTCACCGTTTCAATCAGGAGTTTCTATGAGTCAGTTTTTTCAACTCGTTAACGTGCAGCGCTGGGACGACCACCGCTACTACCACCACTGCCGTATCAACCAATTTCTGCACTTGATCAGCGCAATGTCGTTTTTGGTTGCCTACGTGTTCCTTTTCATCGACCCGGTGGTTTCTGCACTGGTGGCTTGGCTGGTATCGATGACGACACGCCAAATTGGGCACTTCTTTTTCGAACCCAAGGGCTTTGATGATGTAAACCAGGCCACCCACGAACATAAGGAAGAAATCAAAGTCGGCTACAACTTGCAACGGAAAATAGTACTTCTGAGTATCTGCGCAGCCATTCCTGTGCTGGCCTTCTGGATGCCAAGTTACCTGCAATGGGCCGTGCCACAAACTTATGAAGACACTCCCATGCGCATGACCGCGATGGCTTGGCTGATCTTGGGTGCGGCAGGCCTCCTGTTTCGCGTGCTTCAGCTATGGAAACAAGACAGCTTGATGGCTGGTCTGGCCTGGGGTTTCAAGATCATCACTGACCCGGTGCATGACATTAAGATGTACCACAAGTCGCCTATCCACTTGTTGCGCGGTCAGCGCATAGACCCGATGGACCACGTGAAAGTGGCCCATCGGTAAAGCTTTACGCGCGCCGCCACCACGCCGCCAGCATCTCCTTAAGGATCTGGCGGCGAATGGCTTTGCCGGTTTGCCCCTCAGGCATCCACCACCATCCATCAGCCTTCATGGCTTGCGCAGCTTGTACGAAGCGGTGGGCAAAATCATCAAACGCTGCATCGTCAAAATTGAAGCTAAATATCATGCGACCTGACCCCACCCAACTCAGGGCAACCCCTTGCGCACGCAAGTAATACTGCAGCAGCCAATGGTATCGACTAGGCGACTCGTACAAAACCGACCAAACCGTCTCCATACCGGCAACCCTCACCGGCACACCTGCAGCGCGCAGTTTGTCATTCAGCAGGGTTTGGCGGCCGGTCCAAGTCTGCGATGCCACCGCGTACATCGCCTGCACCTCGGGCTTGTCCAGGGACTTCAAAAATACATTCATCGCACCCATCACGTAGGGATGCGCATTGAACGTACCACGCGCAAAACAAATGTCGCCAGGCTTGTCGTCCTGGAAACGCTTCATCCAGCGCGCCTGACCGCAAATCACACCGACTGGGAAACCTCCACCCAGCGTCTTGCCGTACGTTACCAAGTCGGCCTTTACGCCGAAATATTCCTGTGCGCCGCCAGGCGCCAAGCGAAAGCCCAAAAACACCTCATCCATGATGAGCGCAATGCCTTTGGCGGTGCACACTGCGCGCAACTCCTTCAACCAGGCGGCATAAGCCGCGCGGTCATATTTGACGAAGCGACTGCCGTCGATCAGCGTGGAGTCGGTCGGTGCCGCGCGGTTGGGGTGCATGGCCTGCAATGGGTTGATCAGCACGCAAGCAATGTCGTTACGGTTGCGCAGCACGCGCAGGGTGTTGGCGTGCATCTCGTTGAGTGTCAAGGTGTCACCCGACGGTGGCATCGGGTTGCCCGGGCCGGGCTGCACATCGTCCCACCAGCCGTGGTAGGCGCCGGTAAAGCGCACCAATTTACGTTTGCGTGTGTGGTATCGCGCCAGACGCACCGCTTGCATCACCGCTTCGGTGCCCGACATGTGGAAAGACACCTCGTCCATGCCAGAAATCTTGCACAAGCGCTGTACGTTGTCCAACACACTGGGGTGGTAGGAACCCAAAACCGGGCCCAAGGTTTGCGCAAGCGCCGCACCCTCAGCCATGCTGGCTTTGTAATAGTCCAAGCCAAACAGGTTGACGCCATAAGAGCCGGTGACGTCGATAAAGCGGTTGCCGTCCAAGTCGGTCAGGAACACCCCGCTGCTTTCACGCCAAAAGCTGCCCAGCTTGATGTGCTCAGACAGCACGGCGCGGAACTGAAAGGGCACGCGGTACTGGCTGATGAGCTGCAAGTCCGACACCATGGGCTTCACTGTGTCGGAATGCGCCAGGGTTTGCGGGCTTTGCGACTTCAGCGTGTGGCCCAAACGGGCCAGCGCTGCACGACGCTGGTCCACCACGGTCAGCGGTGCGCCATCCACCGAAAACCACTGAGCGTCGGAGTAGGAATAGCCAGGAATCAGCTTCGAAACCCGCTTGGCCATGCGCAAGTGGCCGCCCAAGGAGGGGTACTTGGCCAGCGACAGCTGAATGCGCTGCAAGCCCTTTGGAAATGCCCAAACACCCAGGGACGCCAGACCGCCCCAGGTGGCAACTGATAACAATGTCTCGGAACCGTCCATACGTTTAACCCTTTATAAAACCTCGGTTGTATGACTCCTAGGTTAAAAAATGATGACTATCAAGCAAACTCTGCAAAAAATCGGTGCCAACGAAGACCTGAACTTCCTGCTCACCAACCGCATTCCCCGCCTGGCGCTGACGCGTTTTATGGGCTGGTTTAGCCAACGGCGTACGCCCTGGGTACGTGACCTGTCGATCGCGACCTGGAAGCGGATCGCCGATTTGAATCTGTCAGAGGCCAAAAAAGACCGCTTTGACAGCCTACACGACTGCTTTATCCGCGAGCTCAAGCCCGGCGCGCGACCGATCGACACCGACCCCCGCACCATGACGAGTCCCTGCGACGGTATCGTGGGCGCCATGGGCCGCGTGGAGGGCGACCGGGTCTACCAGGCCAAGGGGTTCCCGTACACGCTGACCGACCTGCTGGGGCCGATGGGCGCCAACAGTCCCTGGCAAGACGGCGTGTTTCTGACGATTCGTATTACGTCTTCGATGTATCACCGCTTTCACGCGCCGTATGACCTGCACCTACACGACGTCGACTACTTTGCCGGTGACACCTGGAACGTGAATCCGATTGCCCTCAAACGCGTAGAGAAACTATTTTGCAAAAACGAACGCGCCTTGTTGCAGGTGACCGTGGGCACCGAGCGCTATCCCGTCGCCCTGGTGCCGGTGGCCGCAGTGCTAGTAGCCAGTATCCGACTGCATGCGCTGGGGGCGCTGCTGGATGCACGTTATGAAGGACCGGGACACATCGCCTGTGACGCGCACTACACAAAGGGCCAAGAAATGGGCTGGTTCCAGCACGGCTCCACGATTTTGGTGTTCGCGCCCAAAGGCTTTGGTTTTGCGCCAGGCATAGAAGAAGGTACTCCTATCCGGATGGGGCAGGGGCTGCTCAAGCTACCCGAGCAAGGTCTCCACTGCGACTCAGCCGAAGGCGGCAACACCCGCGCTGCATGAGGACGCCGGGGCCCATCGCTTCTGCGGCGGTACCTAGGCTACCTCGGCAGCTACGGCAACTTCAGGGGCTTTAGAGGCCGGTTTAACAATCGGCAGGAAGTCAAGTACCTGATCCCAGTAAATCAGCTCCAGCGTGCCATCCTGGTGCTCTACCAAGGCTGAGCGGCTTTCCACCCAATCACCGTCATTGCAGTACAAAATTCCGTTGATCATACGAATTTCCGCGCGATGAATGTGGCCGCAGACCACGCCTTGGTAACCGCGTTTTTGGGCTTCATGGGCCACGGCATTTTCAAAGTCTGCGACAAAATTTAATGCCTTTTTGACTTTGCTTTTCAGGAACGCTGACAAGGACCAGTAAGGCAAACCCATGCGTGCACGCACGCGGTTGAAGTGGCGGTTCAGTCGCAAGGCCAACTCGTACAGGTTGTCACCCAGATAGGCCAACCACTTGGCGTATTTCACCACCGCATCAAAGTAGTCTCCGTGGATCAACCACAGCTTGCGACCGTCCTTCAGCGTGTGCACTGCTTCATGGGTGACCTCAATGCCGCCGAAGTGGTGTTCGACAAAGCCACGTGCAAACTCGTCGTGGTTGCCCGGGATGTAAACCACATGGCAGCCCTTGCGTGCCCTGCGCAGAAGCTTTTGGACCACATCGTTGTGCGCCTGGGGCCAGTACCACTTGCGGCGCAGTTGCCAGCCGTCGATGATGTCACCCACCAGGTACAGGTAGTCGCTGGTGTGCGACTTGAGAAACTCTATCAAGGCCTCCGCTTGACATCCCGGTGTGCCGAGATGCAAGTCAGAAATAAATACCGCACGGTAATGCATCCGAACCCCATTGCTACAAAGTTGAGGGGCACGGCCAAGAGCTGACCGAGCCTCCGCGAAACCGTACGAGAGAATATTCAGCTTGTATGACTAAATGATGAACCCAAACGACAAGCGACCGAAAAGCCGCGCCCGCGCCGAGCGGCTCACAGCGCCGGCACAAGCGACAAACCAGTGCGTTCTTGAAGCAGTAAGCACAGCGCCTTGGCAGTTTCTTCCAACGTCCCGACATTGACGATCTGCAGGTCCCCCGCTGCGGGCGCCAAGTCCGCGTTTTGCGCGCGGAGCATTCGAGCTTCCAGCTGCACGGAGTCTTCGCGCCCGCGGCCAGCCAAGCGCAGGCGCAAGGCGGCCTCAGGCGCGCTCACATGCAAGACCACCAAACCCGGAACGCGGGATCGGGCCTGCTCTGTGTATTCCCGTGAGCCGTTCACAAGTACCCAACCACTGCCCTTGGCAAGCTGGCTGTGGCGCACGCCGTACTGGAGGCCATGCGCTTGCCAGCTCAGCGCAAACGCTCCACGCGCATTAAGTTTCGCAAATTCGTCAAAGCCCACCGCCTCGTGGGCTTCGTTAGAGTGATCGTGGCCACGGGTGATCGTGCGTTGCGCAAAGTGAAAATCAGGCGCAGGCACCAGCTGCTGCACATAGTGACGCAGCCAATTGAGCAGGCTGTCTTTGCCCACCCCCGAAGGACCCACCATGTAAATGACACCGCTGCGGGTCATTGCGCCAACGCGAATCGCTCAACGTAGCGGAAGTTGCCGCTTGCGGTCGGCTCGACAAACCACGACACCGCATCAATGTGCAGGCCTTCTGACCGCAGAGGCGCAAACCATTGCCGCGCATGCGCTACAAGCTCACTGCGCTCCAAGGAAGACAAACCGTCGAGCGAGCCCGTGAGGGTCATATGGAATTGAAACTCCTCCATCACGTGGGGATAACTCCATTGCTGAAGCAATTGCTCTTGGCGCTGGCTCAAGCCGCTTTGGCGACGACGGGCCAACTCCGGTTGCGTCAGCGGCGCAGCAATGGCGTGCAACTGCCGAACGCAGTCATCCGCCAATGCATGCAATCCTTCGTGACGCCGCACAGGAACCACAGCGAGAAAGTCGCCAATTTGCGCCACATCCACATCGAGAACAAGAGGCGCGGCCACAGCCACTCCGGCAAAGGCCGCCTGCAACTGTGACAGTTCGGTGCCCTCGGCCAAAGTAAAAGGTGCCTTCAAGGTGGCGTGCCACCCATACCGCCGCGGAGCCTGCGTCAATCGCAAAAGAGTGGCAGGGGTAAAGCCGCGCAGGGAAGGTTGCGGCAAGAGCCGGTCGGTCTGCGCACAGCGCCCCAACCATTGCGAACCCAGGTTCCAAGGACCAGAGCCCGGCGATGGCGCAAAGTATGCA
Source organism: Rhodoferax sp. (assembly GCA_029865675.1). Classification (GTDB taxonomy): domain Bacteria; phylum Pseudomonadota; class Gammaproteobacteria; order Burkholderiales; family Burkholderiaceae_C; genus Allorhodoferax. Next base: position 8,683 of record JARXAU010000239.1, on the reverse strand, counting down.
GCGTGGCGGTGGGCCTGGGGAACGGGATTCATACAGTGCAAGTCAAAGGCCAGGGTCACAAAACAGAAATACGCAGGTCATAAAGTGCACGGCCCGACCTTACGCCCTGCATGTTGCACTCGCATTACAACCCCAGCACCTCCAATGCCGCCAACAATCCGGCCGCGCGCCAAACCTGGATGGCGCTTCTGGCTCGGGCGCCCGAAGCGTTTTTGGAAGAGCGGGTCGGCGCTTGGGCCCAGGGCAACCTTCAATGGCTTCGCCCCGTGGAGACGGGTCTGCTCATGGCCCAAGGTCGCGCCGGAGGCACCGGCCTGCGGTTCAATTTGGGCGAGGTCACCGTCACCCGCTGTACTCTGCGGCCGGATCCCGAACACACGCAATGTCACCAAGTGGGTGTCGCCTATATTCTCGGCGGCTCGCACCGCCATGCCCAGCTCGCCGCCGTCGCGGACGCGCTGCTGCAGGAACCGGCGCTGCATTCGCACTGGGATCAGTACCTGTTGCGGCCACTGAGTGAGCAACTCTGTGCACAAGCGCAGCAACGCAAGGCACTCGCGCAAGCTACACGGGTGGAGTTTTTTACGGTCGCACGCGAAGCGGGTAGTGACCTGCAAGCGGAGGATCCCTCATGAGCGCCGCCATGACGCCATCCATCAAACTTAAGCACCTAGCGCCCGGCTTCACGGATCCCGCGCTGCAAAGTCAGGCTGTGTTCCGCAATGCCTTGCACGCGCTTTCTCACCCCGGGTCGGTGCAAACACTTTCGATGAATGAGGCGTTGCATGGCATGCGACCACCAGAAGGAGCAGACCCCGCTGCGGCGGCTTTGTTGTTGGCACTGCTGGACCAGGACTGCAAGCTCTGGCTGTCACCCCGATTTGCACACGGCGACGCGCTGACTTGGCTGCGATTTCACACTGGCTGCGTGGCAGTGACCGAGCCAGAGCGAGCGGATTTTTTGTGGGTAGGCCAAGCAAACGAAATGCCGAACCTGGGCCAATGCGGGCGTGCCAGCGCCGAATACCCCGACCAAGGTGCCACTTGCGTGGTACAGGCACATGGGCTGGAGACCGGTGGCGGTTGGACACTGCGAGGTCCCGGGATTGATGGCGCAAAAGCTTTGCAAGTTGTCGGTTTTGGCGATGGGTTTGTCGCGCAATGGCATGCCCAGCAAGCCCACTTTCCCTGCGGTGTAGACATATTCTTCACCCACGAGAACACGCTGCTTGGCCTGCCGCGTTCCACCCAGATCGAGGCCTAAGAACCATGTACGTTGCGGTTAAAGGGGGCGAGTCGGCCATCCTCAATAGCTACGACCTGCTGTCAAAGGCGCGCAGAGGCGACCCAGGGGTGACCGAGCTCAGCACTGCGCAAATCTGCCAGCAGCTTCGCTTGGCGGTAGACCGGGTGATGACCGAAGGCTCGGTCTACGACCCGCAGTTAGCCGCTTTGGCTATCAAACAAAGCGCGGGCGACCTGGTGGAAGCCATCTTCTTGCTGCGCGCCTACCGCGCCACCTTGCCGCGCCTGGGTTACAGCCAGGCTATTGACACCGGCAAGATGCAAATCGCGCGGCGGATTTCTGCCGCCTTCAAGGACCTGCCCGGCGGCCAGGTGCTGGGGCCGACCTACGACTACACCCAGCGCCTGCTGGACTTCAGCCTCTTGGCAACCGGGCAGTCGCTGCCCGTGCCCAAGACGCCCGCGCCCAGCAACGAACCCTCGCCGCGTGTGGTCGACCTGCTCAACCACGAAAACCTGCTGGAAACCCAGCCGGTGCCCGAGGGCGACCCCGAGCCCTTTGACCTGACGCGCGCGCCCCTGCGCTTTCCGGCCGACCGCAGCGCGCGCCTGCAAAACCTGGCGCGTGCCGACGAAGGGTTTTTGCTGGCCATGGCCTATTCCACGCAGCGCGGCTATTCCGAGACCCACCCTTTTGTGGGCGAAATCCGCTTCGGCACGGTGGAGCTGTGCCTGGTGCCCGAAGAACTCGGCTTCGAGATTTCGATAGGCGACCTGCCGGTCACCGAGTGCCAAATGATCAACCAGTTCCAGGGCAGCCTGACGCAGCCGCCGCAGTTCACCCGCGGCTACGGCCTGGCCTTTGGCCACAGCGAGCGCAAAGCCATGGCCATGGCGCTGGTGGACCGCGCTTTGCGTGCCGACGAACTGGGCGAGGCGGTCACCGCGCCTGCGCAAATGCAAGAGTTTGTGATGTCGCACAGCGACAGCCTGGAGAGCTCGGGCTTTGTGCAGCACCTGAAGCTGCCGCACTATGTGGACTTCCAGTCCGAGCTGGAGCTGGTGCGCAAAATGCGCCAGTCGTTTACCACGCCTGGAGACGCGCATGGACCAGCCTGAAGCAAGCCGCGCGGCGCCGATGCGGGACCCGCACATCAACTTCGCCTACTTGGACGAGCGCACCAAGCGCATGATCCGCCGCGCCATCCTCAAGGCGGTGGCCATTCCCGGCTACCAAGCGCCGTTTGGCTCGCGCGAAATGCCGCTGCCCTACGGCTGGGGAACGGGCGGCATACAAGTGACAGCGTCCATCATCGGGCCAGACGACGTGCTCAAGGTGATCGACCAGGGCTCGGACGACACGGTCAATGCGGTCAACATCCGGCGCTTTTTCCAGCGCACCACCGGCGTCAAAGTAACGACCGACACCACGGCAGCCAGCATCATCCAAACCCGCCACCGCATTCCAGAGACGCCCTTGCAGGCCGGGCAAATACTGGTTTACCAGGTGCCGGTGCCCGAACCCATGCAGCACCTGGAGCCGCGCGAAGTGGAGACGCGCAAGCTGCACGCCTTGCAGGAATACGGCCTCATGCACGTCAACTTGTTTGAGGACCTGGCGCATTACGGCCACATTGCCACCACTTACGACTACCCCGTGCTGGTGAATGGCCGCTACATCATGTCGCCTTCGCCCATCCCCAAGTTCGACAACCCAAAAATGCACCAAAACCCCGCCTTGCAGCTGTTTGGTGCCGGGCGGGAGAAGCGCATTTACGCGGTGCCGCCGTTTACCGACGTGGAAAGCCTGGGCTTTGAAGACCACCCGTTTGAAGTGCAGCGCTGGGACCATCCGTGCGAGATTTGCGGCTCGCGCGACAGCTTTTTGGACGAGGTGCTGACCGACGACCGGGGCTCGCGCATGTTTGTTTGCTCAGACTCGGACTACTGCGCCAAGCAGCAAGCCCTGCACACGCCGTCGGCCACCCCGCCCCCGGAGGCGGTGTGATGCACGAACTCACACAGCCCCTGCTGCGCGTGCAAAACCTGCACTGTGCCTATGGTGCGCGCGCCGTGGTACGCGACATTTCGCTGGACCTGTGGCCCGGCGAGGTGCTGGCCATCGTGGGCGAGTCGGGTTCGGGCAAAACCACCTTGCTCAACGCCCTGGCCGCGCGCCACGCGCCCACCAGCGGCACGGTGGCCTTTGCAATGCGCGGCACCGGGCTGCAAGATGTTTACGCCCTGTCCGAGGCGCAAGCCCGCCTGCTGGCGCGCACCGACTGGGGCTTTGTGCACCAGCACGCCGCCGACGGCCTGCGCATGAACGTGTCGGCCGGCGCCAATGTGGCCGAACGCTTGATGGCGCTAGGCCAGCGCCACTACGGCAACTTGCGCACCCAGGCCAGCGACTGGTTGGCGCGGGTGGAGATAGACCCCAGCCGCATTGACGACCGGCCCGACACCTTCTCCGGCGGCATGCGCCAGCGCCTGCAAATTGCCCGCAACTTGATTACCCAGCCGCGCCTAGTGTTCATGGACGAACCCACATCCGGGCTGGACGTGTCGGTGCAAGCGCGCCTCTTGGACATGCTGCGCATGCTGACGCGGCAGATGAACCTGGCGGCAGTCATCGTCACCCACGACCTGGCAGTGGCGCGCCTTTTAGCCCAGCGCATGCTGGTCATGCAAGGCGGCGTGGCGGTGGAAACGGGCCTGACCGACCAGGTGCTCGACGACCCGCAGCACCCCTACACCCAGCTCTTGGTTTCTTCGGTACTGCCACCATGACACCCACCCAGACGCCGGCATCCACCCCCTTGCTCGACATGCAGTCCGTGGGCAAGCAGTTTGTGCTGCACCTGCAAAACAGTACCGCGCTGCCGGTGCTCAGCGGCTTTGACCTGAGGCTGATGCCCGGCGAATGCGTGCGCCTGAGCGGCCCCTCGGGCATGGGCAAAAGCACGGTACTCAAGCTTGCCTTTGGCAACTACCGCGCAACGAGCGGGCGCATCTTGGTGCGCGACACCGATGGCCAGCAGGTTGACGTTACCCAGGCCGACGCCCGCACCGTGCTGCACCTGCGCAGCCACGCCATGGGCTATGTGAGCCAGTTCTTGCGTGTGATTCCGCGTGTGGCGGCCATTGACATCGTGGCCGCACCCTTGCTCGAAGGCACGGACAGCGGCTTCACCCCGGCCCAAGCGCGCGAACAGGCTGCGCTGTGGTTGACCCGCCTGCGCATTGCGCCCGCGCTGTGGCAGCTGCCACCGGCCACCTTCTCAGGCGGGGAGCAGCAGCGCATCAACATCGCGCGCAGCTTTATCAAGCCCCGGCCCCTGTTGCTGCTGGACGAACCCACCGCCTCACTGGACCCGGAGAACACCCAGGCCGTGATTGAGCTGATTGCGCAGGCGCGCGCGCAAAGCATAGGCATCCTCGGTATCTTTCACGACGCGGTGGTGGCCCAGGCCGTGGCCAGCCGCACCGTGGCCATGCACTCTTTTCAAGCGACACCATGAACACTCCAAGCGCTGCCCCCATCACTTTCACCAACGCACGCCTGGTGCTAGCCGACGAGGTCGTGCACGGCAGCGTGCATTGCCAAAGCGGCCTGATTACCGCCGTTGATTTGGGCAACAGCATGGTCGCTGGCGCCATCGACCTGCAAGGCGACTACCTGATCCCCGGCATGGTCGAAGTGCACACCGACAACTTTGAACGCCACCTCATGCCCCGCCCCAAGGTGCGCTGGGACGACGCGCCCGCGCTCTTGGCGCACGACGCCGAGATTGCGGCCGCTGGCATCACCACGGTGTTGGACGCCTTGGGCGTGGGCGAGTCCGACCCTGACAGTGTGCGCGGCAGCGAGTGGAACACGGTGCTCGATTGCCTGACAGACTTTTCCCGGCGCGGCGTGCTGCGGGCCGAGCACTTGCTGCATGTGCGCTGCGAGCTGCCCGCGCCCAACACGCTGGACTTGTTCGCCCCCTTTATCGGCAACCCGATGGTGCGCATGCTCTCGCTCATGGACCACACGCCCGGCCAGCGCCAATGGGAAAACATTGAGCACGCGTGGATTTACTTCACTGGCAAAAAAGGCTGGAGCCAGGCCAAGTTTGAAGAACGTGTGGCGCAGTCCAAAGAACACCAGGCGCGCTACGCCCAGCCGCACCGCGCCTATTTCACGGCGTATTGCAAGCAGCACGGCATTGCATTGGCCAGCCACGACGACACCACGGTCGCGCACGTGGAAGAGGCTTTTGCCGAGGGTGCTACCGTGAGCGAATTCCCCACCACGGTAGCCGCCGCGCAGGCAGCGCGTGCGCGCAACATGGCCACCATCATGGGCGGGCCCAATGTGGTGCGCGGCGGCTCGCACTCGGGCAATGTGTCGGCCATAGAACTCGCTCGCATGGGTTTGGTGGACATCTTGTCCTCAGACTACGTGCCCGGCAGCCTGCTCTCAGCCATGGTGCGCCTGACCGAAGCGGCTGGATTGACCTTGCCCCAAGCCGTCGCCTTGGTCAGCCACAACCCGGCGCTGTCGGTGGGCCTGAGGGACCGCGGTTTGATTGCCCAAGGCATGCGCGCTGACGTGGTGCAAGTGCGTATGACTCCTTTGACCCCCGAGCGCCAGCAACCCGTGGTGCGGGGAGTGTGGCGCGGTGGCGTGCGCGTAGTCTGAAACCAAAATTTATAAATTCTGAAATTTTTTTGACACAACTGCAACCTAAGCTCCTGCAAGACCATGCAAAAACTCACGCTTCACCAACTCAGCAAACGCTTTGGCAACACTACTGCGGTAGACAGCGTGTCGCTCACGGTGGAGGCCGGCAGCTTTGTTGGCGTGATCGGGCGCTCCGGCGCGGGCAAGTCCACCTTGCTGCGCATGATCAATCGCTTGAACGAACCCAGCGCCGGAAGCGTGGAATTCGACGGAACAGTAGTCACCGATTTGCAGGGCCCCGCTCTGCGCCAGTGGCGACGCAACTGCGCCATGGTGTTTCAGCAGTTCAACCTGGTGGGACGCCTGGATGTGCTCACCAATGTGTTGATGGGCCGCTTGACTACGGTACCGACTTGGCGAGCGCTGCTCACCCTCTGGAGCGACGCAGACAAGCTCGCTGCTCTCGAAGCATTGGACCGTTTTGGCATGGCCGACTTTGCGGCCCAGCGCTGCGACCAGCTCTCAGGCGGCCAACAGCAGCGCGTAGCGATTTGCCGTGCCTTGGTACAACAGCCCAAGATTATTTTGGCCGACGAGCCCATTGCCTCGCTGGACCCGCGCAACACCCAGGTGGTGATGGACGCGCTGCGTAGCATCAACCGTGAACTAGGAATTACCGTGCTGTGCAATTTGCACGCCTTGGATGTGGCGCGCAACTATTGCGACCGTTTGGTGGGCATGTCAGCCGGACGCGTGGTGTTTGACGGCGCGCCCGACGCGCTGACAGAGGAGCTGGTGCACACTCTTTACGGCATGGAGGCCACTGAGGTAACAGACCTCGCGTCTCCAGGCCACGGAGCGGGCGTGGTGCTTCCGTTTACCCGCCACGTCCACAGCGCATAGGCCCCTTCGCGTTTTCTCCCATCCCCCTCCCTCACTTTCTTCATGACTTCACAAGGAAACACCATGTTCAATCGCCGCGTCCTCCTCGCCCTTGCCGCGTCCAGCGCCCTGATGGCCTCAGCCCAGGCCCAAGACTGGAAAGCCAAATACCCCGAGCTGGTGTTTGCCAGCATCCCCGACGAAAACGCCGCCATGGTGACCGAGCGCTACAGCGACTTTGTGGCTTACCTGTCGCGCGAAATCGGTGTGCCGGTCAAACTGCGCATTGCTGGTGACTACGCTGCCGTGATCGAAGGCCAACGCGCCGAGCAAATCCACTTCGCCTACTACGGCCCCGCGTCCTACGCCCGTGCCCGCATGATTGGAGTCAAGACCACGCCGTTTGCGATTGAGGTGAACAAGGGCGGCGTCAAAGGCTACCACTCGGTGTTTTATGTGAAGGCCAACTCGCCCTACCAAAAGGTGGAAGACCTCAAAGGTAAGAGCATTGCTTTGGTGGACCCCAACTCCACCTCGGGCAACAATGTGCCACGCTACGCTATGGACAAAATGGGCATCAAGCCCGACGAATTTTTCGGCAAAGTGGTGTACAGCGGCAGCCATGTCAACGCCGTGATGGCACTCAACCAAGGAACAGTCGATGTAGCCGCCAACTGGTGGAACAACGAGAATGACTCCGAGCTGATCCGCATGGCCGACAAGGGCATGGTCAAGCGCGAAGACTTCCGCATCATCTACAAGTCGGAACAGATCGTGAACTCGCCCATCGCTTATCTCGACAGCCTGCCTGCGGATCTGAAAAAGAAGATCGAACAAGCCTTTTTTGACGCACCGAAGAAAGACAAAGCAGCGTTTGAAAAGTTGTCTGGCGGCAAGAGTGAGCCCTTCCAGGCTGTGACCCACGAAGCCTATCTGCCGGTCATCGAACTCAACAAGTTCGTCGACGCCTTGCGCAAGAAGTAAGCCAGAGTGAACGCGCCAAGCCACGCGGGCCAGGCCTACGCCCAGGCCGTGGCGGCCAAGCGCCGCCAAGTGTGGCTGGGGCTGCTAGTACTTGGCCTGTGTGTGCTTTTTGCGGGGCGCATTGCAGAAATATCGCCGTCCAAGTTTTTTGCGAACATTGGGAGCTTTACCAGCTATTTCTACCGTATCGCTCACTTGGAGAGCGGCCAGTGGGTCATCAGCGACCCGGTAGAGTGGTTTTGGGGCTGGAAAAAGTGGTTGGCCCTCATGGGCGAGACCTTGCTCATGGCCTATGTGGGCACGGTCTTGGGAGCCTGCGCCGCACTGCTGCTGTGCTTTCTGGCCAGCAAAAATATGACGCAAAACACGTGGGTGGTATTTGCGACCCGGCGCCTGCTGGAGTTTTCGCGCACCGTGCCCGAGATCGTTTTTGCGCTGATTTTTGTCGTGGCCTTTAGTTTGGGGCCGCTGCCGGGCATTTTGGCGTTGGCCATTCACACCACGGGTGCCTTGGGCAAGCTGTTTGCAGAGGTCGTTGAAAACGTAGATATGAAACCCGTGGACGGCGTGCTGGCCACGGGCGGCAACTGGTTGCACAAGGTGCGCTTTGCAGTGTTGCCGCAGGTGGCGTCTAACTTTGCCAGCTATGCCTTGCTGCGCTTTGAGATCAATGTGCGCGGCGCGGCCGTGCTGGGCTTTGTCGGTGCGGGCGGCATTGGGCAAACGCTGCTGGAGGTGATCCGAAAGTTTTACTACGCCGACGTGAGCGCGCTGCTGGTGTTGATTATTGCCACGGTGATGGTGATCGACGCAGTGACCGAGCGCATACGCCACCGCCTCTTGGGCCAGGAGCGCCAAGCATGAGTGTGCAGCAGTTGCCGGTTGCGGCCTCAGACCTTGCCC
>JARXAU010000199.1 GCA_029865675.1 Rhodoferax sp. | reverse complement strand
GTGCAAATTGCCCGGCTGACCGACGGGCGCCGGCGCGTGGTGAGCCTGCAAGAGATCGTGGGCGTGGAGGGCGACATCATCAGCATGCAAGAGATATTTGCCTTTACCCAAACCGGCGTGAAGCCGGACGGCGAGGTGCTGGGCTATTTCAGTGCAACCGGGGTGTGGCCGCAGTTTATGGTGCGCCTTAAGGCCTATGACAACGCGGTCCCAGAGGACACCTTCAATCCCAACAAAACCTACGAGTAAGGGCATGAACACCTCTTCGGCAATCTTCTTGGTTCTCGGATTTTTGGCGGTCTTCATGTTTTTGGAGGGCCTGTACCTGCTCTGGAGCGATCCCAAAGCCCTCACGGTCAAGCGGGTGCGAGAGCGTCTCTACCTGTTGGCTGCCTCCGACAAAGCGCAGTTGTTTCCGTCCATTTCCCGCGAGCGGCGGCTAAGCTCTGACGCCCGACTCAATGCCCTGCTTGCCAAGCTTCCCAAGGTCAGTGCGTTTGACACCTTGCTGCTCCAGGCGGGTTCTGAGCGGTCCGTGGCTGAGCTGTTGGTGGGCATGGGCGCTGGTTTTTTGGTCGGGCTGGCGCTGGGTGTTCTGATGGGTATCGGCCTGGGCTGGTCCTTGGTTTTGGGCCTGACCATTGGTTTGCTGCCTGTCGGATGGTTCAGTCTCCAAAGGACTCGCCGCACCAAAGCCATCGTGTCCCAGTTGCCCGATGCGCTGGACCTGATCTGCCGGGCCCTCAAGGCGGGCCACGCGCTGTCTGCGACCTTGTCCATGGTCGCAAGCCAGGCGCCCCAGCCGATTGCCGCCGAGTTCAAGACCACGTTCGACGAAATCAATTTTGGCGTGTCCACCAAAAAAGCCTTGCTCAATTTGGCGCTGCGCGTTCCTGCCCCCGACATCCGCTTTTTTGTGTTGGCCGTGTCCATCCAAGTGGAGACGGGGGGGAACTTGGCCTCGCTATTGGGCATTTTGGCCACGCTTATCCGCGAGCGCTTCAAGTTTTTTGGCAAAGTACAGGTCCTCGCGGCAGAGGGAAAGCTATCTGCCTACATCTTGACGGGCCTACCCTTGGCCCTGGGGGGAATGATTCAGCTGGCGAACCCCTCGTACATGGAAATTTTGTTTTCTGACCCCATTGGCATCGTGGTGGTGCAGGTAGCACTTGCCATGATGGTGATCGGCGTGTTTTTGCTTTGGCGTATCAACAACGTTCGGCTTTGAGGAATTTATGTCAAGCACCGCGTTTATCTTGCTGAGCGTTTTTGTGAGCTTTTTTTGCCTCGCTCTGGGGCTAGGGTTGTGGGTCAGCCGCGACCAAGCCCTGAAGCAGCGCTTGAGCAGCCTCGACCTAGGCCCGGCGCCTGTCGCCCTCGCGCCCCAAGGGGCGTCGGCATGGGGCGAGATGGCCAGCCGCATGGGGCCCTTGTTCACCCGCATGGTGAGCCCACAAGAGGGCGGACTCGTCTCTGATTTGCGGGTGCGCTTCTACAACGCAGGACTGCACAAGGCGTCGTGGCTTCCTGCCTTTCTCTCTGCCAAGGTGTTTTTGGCGCTGCTGCTGCCGGCAATGGCCCTGGGCGTGGGCGGCGTGGTGGGGACGCAATCGCTCTCCACGCCCCTCGTTGGGGGCCTGCTGCTGCTTTGCGCAGCGGGGTACTATTTACCCAATGGCATCCTGAACCATTGGGTGCAGAGGCGCCAGCACGACATTCAGGACGCCATGCCCGATGCGTTGGATTTGCTCATCATTTGCTTAGAAGCGGGCTTGGGCATGGACCCAGCCATGCGCAAGGCCGGTGCAGAGCTGGGCTTGCGCAGCAAGGCGCTGGCTGACGAATTCGAGATGGTGGTGTTGGAGTTGCAGGTGGGTGCCTCGCGCGACATGGCGATGAAAAATTTTGCATCGCGCACCAGAGTGGAGGAGGCTGCGGTGTTCGTAGCCACCGTGCTGCAGTCGGAGCACTTTGGTTCCAACATGGCGGATTCCTTGCGCGTTTTATCGGAAACCATGCGCACCAAACGAATGCAACGCGCTGAGGAAGCCGCCGCCAAAATACCTGTCAAGCTCTTGTTCCCAACGCTGTTTTTTATCTTCCCGTCAATTTTTATTGTCTTGCTCGGCCCGATTGCCATCAGCATTGCCAGAACCCTGCTGCCCACCATGGCGGGCGGGAGATAAATATGTCAAATAAAGTAAAAAATTGTTTTAAATGTTTTTAGTATTTAATACAACTTAAATACACCGATGTATCGTTTTTAGTATTTCAGTTTTAATTTTTAAGTTATTTATATTTTTTAAATGGGATGAGGGTCGAAACTTGATAAATGTCATGCTCTTTCTTGTATTTGATTCTTACCATGGCATCAAAGGAGAAATTCATGATCAACAACAACTTTGGGTTTCGTTTTCCCAAACTCGATTCTGATGTCAAATCACCCACCTGCAGTGCCCGCCAGCTCAAGGCACGCAACGCGATGGATGGCGAAGGTTCAGCACAGTGCGGATATCCGGAACAGGTCGTCACCACCCAGCGTCGCGTCAAGCGGGGCGCGATGCTGTACAACGGTGGCGACAAATTCAGCGCGCTTTTTTATGTGAGGACCGGTTTCTTTAAAACCTGTGTGAGCGCTAAAGACGGGCGCGAGCAGGTCACAGGGTTCCACATGCTGGGCGACATTTTGGGAGTGGACGGCATCTCCAGCGGCCAACTCACCACCGACGCGGTGGCGCTCGAGGACTCTGAGGTCTGGAGCGTGTCTTTTGACCTGATTGAGCAGTACTCCAACGAGTGTGCCTCACTGCGTTTTTACTACCTGAAGACGTTAAGCAACGAGGTCGTGCGCCTGCAGAACCTGGCGTTGCTTTTGGGCAGCTTGCGCTCCGAAGAACGCGTCGCCGTGTTTTTGATTAACTTGTTGGAAAAACTCAAAAGCCGGGGGCTGTCGCAGTCCGAAGTGTTGCTGCGCATGTCACGTGCCGAGATTGGTTCCTTCCTTGGCATTCGCGAAGAAACTGTGAGCCGACTGCTACGCCTGTTCTCGGAAAAGCGAATTTTGCAGGTCGATAACCGGCATATTCGGGTGCTTGACAGCGGCGTCCTGCGCAATATGGCCGAGTCTCAAGGCGCACTGCACTGAATGCGTTGTGAGCAGAAATTTTTCTCAAAACTCGTGCACTCTGTCTTGGAGTGAGGATGGGTTTCTTGAAAGGTCTTTGCGTTGAAACCGGCTGCGGGCTGGGGCGCTTCCGGTGTCGAGTGCGCCCGTTCGAGCAGCGCCTCGGTCGATGATGTTTTAGGGCAATACGGGCGCGTGCGTCATGTCGAGGTGAAGCATCGTGCCCGTGTAGGGGTGGGCGCGGGCCACGTCTTCGTCCAGCTCCACGCCCAAGCCGGGCGCGGTGGGCGGAATGATGTAGCCGTCTTGCCATTGGATAGGCTTCTTCAAAATCTGGCTGTGAAAACCCTGCCAGTCGAGAATGCTCTCTTGGATCAAAAAGTTCGGGCTGCAGGTGGCGAGCTGGATGTTGGCCGCACCCACCACCGGGCCGCAGTACAGGTGGGGTGCAATTTGCACGTGGTAGGCCTCGGCCATGGAGGCGATTTTTTTGCCCTCCAAAATGCCGCCCACGCGCCCCAGGTTCATTTGCAAAATGGCAGCCGCGCCTTCTTCCAGCACGCGCACAAACTCCCACTTGGTGGTCAGGCGCTCGCCGCAGGCCACCGGAATGGTGGTGCCGCGCGCTACCTTGGCCATTTCGCGCTGGTTGTCCGGCGGAATAGGCTCTTCAAACCACAACGGGTCGTACTTTTCCAGGCGCCGCGCCAGGCGAATGGCGCCTGCCGCGCTCATTTGCCCGTGGGTGCCAAACAGCAAGTCGGCCTGGGTGCCCACAGCCTCGCGCAGCATGCGGCAAAAGGTCTCGGAGCGCTCTAGCTCGGTGAGCGACAACTGGCGCCCGTCGTAAATCGAATACGGACCTGCAGGGTCAAACTTCAGGGCGGTAAAGCCCATCTTCAGGTACTCGGCGGCGCGCTCTGCGGCCAGCACCGGGTCGGCGTAAACGTTGGTCTTGTCGCCGTCTTTGGGGTAGATGTAGGTGTAGCTGCGCAGCTTTTCGTGCACCTGGCCGCCCAGCAGCTTGTAGACGGGCTTGTTCACGTCTTTGCCCACAATGTCCCAGCAGGCCATCTCGATGCCGCTCAAAATGCCCATGGTCGATATGTCGGGCCGCTGGATAAAGCCGCTGCCGTACACGCTGCGCCAGATGCGCTCGGTGTCATACGGGTCTTTGCCGATCACGCAGCGCTCCACCACGTCTTTGACCATCTGTTCCACGATGGCGGGGTGGTAGGGCAGGCTGTAGACCTCGCCCAGGCCTTCAATGCCCTCGTCGGTAATGAGCTTCAAAAACACAAAGTAGCGCCCGCCAAAGCCGGGCGGCGGGTTGCCTACGACAAAGGTTTTTACGTCGGTGATTTTCATGGTGTCTCCTCGTTTTTATAGGCGCTGGCAAGTGGGCGCCGTTCAGGCGGCGCTGTTGATGACTTTGTATTCCAGGTAGTCCTGCAGTCCAAAGCGGCCCCATTCGCGCCCGTTGCCGCTTTGCTTGAAGCCACCAAAAGGCGAGCTGTAGTCTTGGCCCGTGCCGTTAATGGATACGGTGCCTGCGCGCAAGCGGCGCGCCACGCGCTTGGCGCGCGCCACGTCGGCGCACTGGATGTAGGCGGCCAGGCCGTAAGGCGTGTCGTTGGCAATGGCGATGGCGTCTTCTTCGGTGTCAAAGGGAATCATCACTAGCACCGGGCCAAAAACCTCTTCGCGGGCGATGCGCATCTGGTTGTTCACGTCGGCAAACACCGTGGGGCGGGCGTAAAAGCCCTTCTCAAACCCCTCAGGCCGCCCTAGGCCGCCGCACAGCAGGCGCGCGCCCTCGTCGATGCCGATCTGGATATAGCGCTGCACCGTGTCAAATTGCCGCTTGGACGCGAGTGGGCCAATACCGTCGCCCTTGCCTGCCGGGTGAATCACCTGAACAGCCGCCCCCGCTTGCGCAGCAAATTCCACTGCCAGGGCATACACCGAGCGCTCGACCAGCAAGCGGGTGGGCGCGTTGCAGCTTTGGCCGGTGTTGCTCATGCATTTGTTCACGCTCCAGCGCACTGCCTTGTCCACCTTGGAGTCGGCAAAAATGATGTTGGGCGACTTGCCGCCCAGCTCTTGCACCACGCGCTTGACGGTATCCGCCGCGTGCTTGGCCACCGAAATGCCGGCCGCCGTGGAGCCTGTAAACGACACCAGGTCCACGTCCGGGTGGCTGCTGAGCACCGGGCCAATCAGTGGGCCGTCGCCGTAAATCAGGTTGAAAACGCCGGGGGGGTAACCCGCCTCGTGCACAAACTCGGCCACTAGCTTGGCGGACAGCGGCGCGTATTCGCTGGGCTTGAGCACCACGGTGCAACCGGCCAGCAGCGCGGGTGCGAGTTTGGAGACGATTTGGTTGAGCGGCCAGTTCCAGGGGGTGATGAGCACGCACACGCCAATGGGCTCGCACACCAGGTCGCCGTTGGGGCCGCTGCGGGTCTCCCAGGGGTAGTCTTTGGCGGCTTCCAGCGTGGCCTTGATGTGGCCGGGGCCGCATTCGGCCTGCGCGTCATAGGCCCAGTCCCAGGGCGCGCCCATTTCGGTGCTCAGGGCTTGCGCCATTTCGGTGTAGCGGCGCTCAAATGCGACTTGCAGCTTTTGCAGTAGTTCGGTGCGGTGCGCCAGCGTGGTTTGGCTAAAGCCCTCGAAGGCGCGGCGGGCGGCGGCCACGGCGCGGTTGACGTCATCAGCGCTGCCCATCATTACCTCGCCCACCACCGATTCGTCGCCGGGGCTGACCACCGGGTGCACCGTGTGCGCGCCCACGGGCTCCACCCAGGCGCCGTCAATGTAGAAGTTGCAATGTGTCATGGTGTGTTTGCTCCCAAAAAAGGTGTTTGCCGCACTCAGGCCAGGCTGATCCAGGTGGACTTGGTTTGCAGGTAGGACAGCAGGCTGTCCTTGTGTTTGTCGCGCGAATTGCCGCTTTGCTTGTAGCCGCCAAAGGGCTGCGTCATGTCGCCGTCGCCAAAGCAGTTGACCCAGACCACACCGGCCTGCAGCGCAGCGCTCATGCGGTGCGCGGTTTTCAGGTCTGCCGTCCAGACGCTGGCGGCCAGGCCATAGACCGAGTCGTTGGCCAGGGCGATGGCTTCGGCTTCGGTGTCAAAAGCCTGGACGGACGCCACCGGGCCAAAGGTTTCTTCTTGAACTATGGCCATGTCTTGGCGCACCTGGGTAAACAG
>JARXAU010000163.1 GCA_029865675.1 Rhodoferax sp. | reverse complement strand
GTCTTGGCCCAAGCGCAGCACCGTCAGGTCGGCGCGCACGCCGCCTTTGGCGTCCAAAAAGTGGGTGTAAATGCCTTTGCCCACCGGCGTGTCGCCGCCCACTTTGGCCACGCAGATGTATTCCAGCAGGTCGGCCGCGTCGGGGCCGACCACATCAAATTCGGCAAAGTGGGACACGTTGATCATTCCCACGTCTTCCGACATCTTCAAATGCTCGGCGTTGGAGACGCGCCAGAAATGGCGGTTGTCCCACTCATTGGCGCGCACGGGCACCTTGTCGCCGTAGACGGCCAGCAAGTGCTCGTTGCTGGCATAGCCATGCGCGCGCTCCCAACCACTGAGTTCCATAAAGTAGGCGCCCAGCGCTTTTTCGCGCTCGTAAAACGGGCTTTTGAAGATGCCGCGCCCAGCGCTGTAGGGCTCGCGCGTGTGCACTGGCGGGTTGTAGATTTTGAAGGCGCCCTCGTAGCAGCGGTCATGGATGTACTGCTCTTGCTGCTGGTAGGGGTAGAAGCGCGCCACGTCAATGCGGGCGTGGTCCAGGTGCGTGGTGCCGTCGGTCATCCAGTCGGCCACCAGCTTGCCCACGCCGGGGCCGTCTTTCACCCACACGGCTTCGGCGTACCACAGGCCGCGCACTTTGCTGGATTCACCAATCGACGGGTTGCCGTCGGTGGTCACCTGCAACAAGCCGTTGAAGGAGTATTTGTCGTCATAGCCCAGCTCGGCCAAGATGGGCGTGAGTTCCATCGCCCGCTCCAGCGGCGCCATGATTTGCTCTAGCTCTAGGTCGCGCTGCGAGGGGCTTAGGCGCGCTTCTTCCTTCTCCAAGATGTCGCGCGGGTGGCACATGCGCGGGTTCTTTTCTTCGTAATAGCCCCACTCAATCTGGCCGCCGTGGGGCGTTTTGGGGTCCCCGGTGTCGCGCAGATAGGCCGAGTTGCCCTGGTCGCGCAATAGTGGGTAGCCAATGTCTTTGCCCGTGCCGGCAAATTCGAGGTAGGGTTTGAAAAAAGTGAGCGGGTGGTCTACCGGCATGATGGGCAGGTCTTCCCCGGCCATGCCCGCAATCAAGCGGCCCCACAAGCCGGCGCACACCACCACGTACTCGGCGGCGATATATCCCTTGGTGGTTTCCACGCCCTGAATGCGACCGTTCTCAATACGCAAGCCGGTGCAGGGGGTTTTGGCAAACGACTGCAATTTGCCCGTAGCCACCGCAGCGTCCACCAACTCGCCCGCCACCATCTGTGAGCGGGGCTTCACCAGGCCCGCATCCGGGTCCCACAGGGCGCCCTGGATCATGGATTCTTCAAGCAAGGGGAACTTCGCTTTGGCCTCGGCCGGCGTAATCATCTCCACCCGGTTGCCAAAAGCCTTACCCGATGCCACGCGGCGTTGCAACTCGACCATGCGCTCGTCGTCGCCCACACGGGCCACCTCAATGCCGCCTATACGCTCATAGCGACCCAGCTTGTCATAGAAGTCGATGCTGTACTTGGTGGTGAAGATCGTCATCTGATCGTGCATCGTGTTGAAGCAAAAATCAGAGGCGTGGGCTGTGGAGCCAATGTCGGTGGGGATGGCGGACTTGTCGATGCCGACGATATCGCTCCAACCGCGTTCAATCAGGTGGTGCACCACCGACGCGCCGACGATGCCGCCTTGACCAATGATGACGACCTTGGCTCGTGCAGGAAATGTGGCCATGTTGCGCTTAGCTCCTAGGGGATGGAATGGTGGGAAATTCAAAAGAAAGTGTATTCCCCCTTGGGGGGGTAAAAACTGTGAATGCGACTAGCGTTTTTCTAAAAACGGCGGGAAGTTGAAGGCCGCCCCTGGCGGCATAGGCAGGGCGGTTAGGTCCGAGGGCAGGGTAGGCGGCACGCCCTTGTACGCCATCGGCAAAGCAGGCAACATCGTCTGGGCGGCCAGCTTCGATGCGTTTGGCCGGGCCAGCGTCACCGCGCCGCAGGCTACATTGGACAAACCGACGATTACCAGCAACCTGCGGTTGCCGGGGCAGTATGAGGATTTGGAGACGGGGTTGCATTACAACTTCCGGCGTCATTACGACCCGGAGATTGGGCGGTACGTGAGTCAGGACCCGATTGGGGTGGAAGGGGGCTTGAACCTCTATGCCTACGCTAATGGTGGGCCACTCATGTATGCCGACCCTACTGGACTGATGCCGCTCGAAGGTTTCATAATGCCCATCATCTCATCGTTTCTTCTTTACAAAATGTTTGAGAAACAGGCGTTGTGTCAAAGGGCGTGTGAAAACACTAAAGGCCCTGGTGCAGTTGCAGCGTGTGGCTCGCCTGACCGACAGGATGTCGTGGATATTGCGGGGATAAGACGCCTTGGCGACTGCAACGCCCGTTGTGCATTCATTTCTGGTATCGGGCAACTGTTACCTAAAACTCGACCATAAATATTTAAAGCAACGGCCTTTTTTGAGTGGCTTCACCGTGGTCAAATTTCATCCTAAATAGGGAGCCAGACGATGAATTGGAGATTGACGCTGGGTCAAGCACTTGCGGTTATTGCGACGTCAGTGTTAGTCGTTGAATTCGTAGAATTTTTAATCCTGGGGTACATTTGGATTATCACAACAGAAGCCAAAGAAATAAGTCTATTTGAATATTTATTTATTTTGTTTTCAATAGTGGCGATGATTTTCGCTACTTTACTGGCTTGTATCTCGGCGTTATTTACCTTATGTAAGAAAAAAATTTTGCCGACATTGCGTGTCTTTATATATTTCAATGTTCTTGCTGCTTTAACTCAGACATTTTTTCTTGTGGTCGGGGCCAGTCGATTTCAAGGGGAGTGGATCAATGATTTTTTCAATGCAAAACAAGCAACATTCGCCGTCGGTCTCATTGCAGGTATAAGTTTGATTATCGCGGGTCTGCTTGTTCGCGCAGGACAGATATTACCGTCAGAAAAAAAGAATAATCCAAACCAGTAGCAGGCAACGCCATTATTTCGAACTGGACTCATGCCAAGTTACTTCCTGCTTCGAATGCGTATCGGGTCCCCTGTCGGCGCCCTGGCTATCGAGCGCTACAATGTGATCTCATTTGTACTTACGGAGTCAATGATGAACCACCAAACGTTTAGCGGCAAGAGTACTTCCATCGGCAATTCCAACGGTTTTCGGTTTGATGCAGCACTGTTCAAGGCTAACCCCGAGTTTTTTGGCGAGGTGCGCGGCACCGTGCTGGCACCAGGGCAAATGCTGGTGTCGGTCGTGCCGACCGGTGAGCGGCCGCCGGAGCCTCACGACGATGAGAGTAATCCAGTCATGCAGGCGTTCTTGAGTTTTCTGGAGGGCCAAATGGCCGAGCACCCTGAGTTGATTGAGCCGGTGACTGAAGCCCAGATGGCCCATATCGCCGCCTTGGTGGAAGGTGTGGAGCCCGACTAATGCAAAAAAACGGCTGGAACCTGTTTCAGTTCAAACCGTTTGCGCAGCGGCTGCAGGTGCTCACGCTCGACGTGGCGCGCCTGGCCCAGGCTGATCCCACTGGCTACAAGCAACATCCAAAAACCAAACTGCTGGCGTCCGTTTACCAGTCCATGACCGTTACCGTGCCCGCCAACCCCGCAGACCCGGTGTTTCGGCTTGGCCACACTCTGGGCAAAAGCCATGGCAACTGGCGGCGCGTTAAAAAGGGGCTACCGCAGCGCTACCGCCTTTTCTTTATGTTCGCGTCTAACCCCTTGGCGGTGGTCGTTTATGCCTGGCTGAACGATGAAGACACGCTACGCAAAGCGGGTAGTCGCACCGATGTATATGAAGTTTTCAAACGCATGCTGGAACGCGGCGAGGTGCCTTCTTCCATAGAAAAATTGATCCACGGAAGCGCTGACTCGCAGGCTTGAAAACTGAACGTTCGGATTGCGCAAACGCTGACGCCACTACCCAAGCCCTGTACGACGCCCGAGGCAACCTCATCCAAATCACCGACGCGCTGGGCAACGTCACCACCTTCAGCTTTGACCGCAACAACCGCATCACCCAAGAAACCCTGCCCCTGGGCCAAAGCACCCGCTACCGTTATGACAGCGCAGGCAGACTCACCCAAACCATCAGCCCCAACGGCCACACCACCGACCTCAGCTACGACAGCGCCGGGCGCCTAACGCAGGCCAAACGCAGCCAAGCTGCTCTCTCTGGCAGCTCCACCCCCACCCTGGTTCGCACCACCCGTTTCACCTGGGACGCAGAAGACCACCTCACCGCCTGGACAGACACCGACCACAGCCGCAGCCAAAGCACCAGCGCCCAACTCAGCTATGACGCCGCAGGCCGCAAAACTAGTGAGACCATCACCTACCCCGGCATCAGCGGCAACGCCAGCATCGCCGGTCTGGGTGCAGGCAGCACCCTGGCCTACAGCATGGCCTACAGCCCTGGCGGCAAACCCACCCGCCTCACCCTGCCCGACGGCAGCGCACTGGACTACACCTACAGCGCCCATGGCGAGCTGCAAAGCGTCAGCATCCCCGGCGAAGGCAGCATCAGCGTCAACCAGTACCAATGGACCGAACCCAGCAAAACCACCTTGCCCGGCGGCGTGACGCAAAACCGCAGCCTGGACGGCCTCTTGCAACTCCAAGACCTGCAAGTCAACACCCCCGGCCAGCAAACCCTGCTGCAAGTCACCAACACCTGGGGCAAGGTGCAAGACCTGCAAGCCCAAAGCCGCACCGATACCGCCAGCTCCACAGGCTCCACACCGATCAGTTCCACCACCAGCCGCAACTTTGCCTACGACGACGAAGTGCGCCTAACCCGCGTACAAACCACCGCCCCCAGCAGCGACACTCAAACCTACACCCTAGACGCCCTGGGCAACCGCATCGCCCACTCCCGAGTCAGCGGCGCCTGGACCTATGACGCCAACAACCGCCTCACCCAGCGCGGCAGTGGCGCAGGCGCCACCAGCTACCAGTACGACAACGCAGGCAACCTGACGCAAAAGACAGAAGTCGGCGCCACCACCACCTACCGCTACGACACGCAAAACCGACTGGTTGAAGTCGCCCTGGCCCAATCAGTTGGCATAGAACAAGTCATAGCCCGCTACGGCTACGACCCCCAAGACCGGCGCATCTGGAAAGAGCAGTACACCAGCAAAACCGGCGAACCCTTGCTCATGGCCTAGCGCACCTTGTACCTCAACAGCGACCAGGGTTTGCTGGCTGAGGCAACGCAGACCTTTAGCGCGGCTGATGCCAGCATCATCACAGCCCCCACCATCACCACCCAATACGGCCTGCGCCCAGACAGCTTCTGGGGCACGGCGCCCTTGTTCATCCAAACCAAAAACAGCGCAGGCCAGACCAGCATGGCCTACTACCACCACGACCAGCTAGGCACGCCCTTGCAAGCCACCGACAAAGCAGGCAACATCGTCTGGGCGTCCAGCTTTGATGCGTTTGGACGGTCGAGCATCACCACGCCGCAGGCGACAGTGGACAAACCGACGGTAGCCAGCAACCTGAGGTTGCCGGGGCAGTATGAGGATTTGGAGACGGGCTTGCATTACAACTGGCACAGGTACTATGACGCGGAGGTGGGGAGGTACGTGACGGCTGATCCGATTGGGTTGGAGGGGGGGATTAATCGGTACAGCTATGCGAGAGGGAATCCGATGAGATTTACGGATCCGAAAGGGTTAAGTGCAGGCGGCGCCGCCATAATCGGAGCGACGATATGGGGCGCAGCATGTAGCGTCCACGCATGGAAGAAAGCATCGGCAGCTTTTCCAGATCCCAAGGATGACAAAAAGAAGCATTGCATGGCATCTTGTATCGCAACAAAATGCACAGCACTAATAGGTGGGATCGGCGTTTATGGAGCTGGGGTCGCTTGGGAGTATCTTAGTCCTCTGACCGGAGGAGTGTTTGATAAGGGCGATATTGATGCGAATGTTGAAGGCATATTGAAGGGCTTGAATCTCTTTGGGGATTGCCAGCAGTCATGTCAGAGCTGTAGCATCCAGTGAGCAAGCATATGGCTATTCGTTTTTTGAAATTTCTAAGTTTCGTAGTTACCTGTGTATCACTATTTACAGTGATCTTTGCCTTAGGAATTGGCATGGATATAACGCCAGCCTCAGCAAAAAGATCAATGGATGCTCTTGCTAATGCCCATAACAGGATTTCCATTGGTATGCCGAAAAATGCCGCGTTGATGTTGATTAAAGATGACGTTGCTGATACCAATATTGATGTAATAGAAAAAGAAAACATATACGCCGCCACACCTTGGAGTTTTTATAATAATGACGGTGGTGCTTGGACCTTAATTGTTGAGATCAATAATGGTAAGACGTCAGCGGTACTCATTCGTAGACAGGATGATGCACTTCGTCCAGAAACTGCACCGGTAGACAAGGAGTAAAAATGGGTCTGATTCCAATTAATTCCCATCGCGCTGTCATAGTCGCGAGCACCCGTCCGACTTGCGAACGTGCTCGATTCTTCCCTGATCTTCGTAACAAAAAAGCTATCCGCAACCCCTGCCAGCTGCTAACGCTGGGGGGCGGTGGCTTCTTCTTCTAGCCGCTGGTGTTGCGCGCTACGTCTTCTTGCCCGCCGCCTTTGCCTTGGAGCTATCGGGGTTGCTGGGCTTGTCCTTCTTGTCTTCTAGTGCAACAAAGCCAATGGGGCGTTTGGGTGATTCGGGCGGCGTCGTCAGCTCGCGTACCGCGTCCAGCAGTTGGCGCAATTGCAACCGGGTATTACGGCTAAAGGTATCGTGCGACAGCTCCAGGGATTCGGTCTTCATCTCCAACTCGGCCAGCCGCTTGGCAATGTCGGTATTGGTGGACATAGCTTCCCGCAACTGCACAAACGCGCGCACCACATAAATCCCCATTTCCACCGCTTGCGCTGATGCCAACACATTGGCCAGTGCCACCGCGCCATACTCGGTGAACGCAAACGGCAAAGATTTAGAGAACTTGAGCTTACGGAGGTGGTCACAATTTGTGACCACCTCAGTCTTTTCAGAGGCGTCAAGTTGAAACATGAAGTCCGGTGGAAATCGTCCCCCGTTGCGCTTGACGGCCTGATTCAAAACCTTGGTCGGCACGCCGTAAAGCTCGGCCAAGTCAGCATCGATCATCACCCGCAGGCCACGAATCACCTGGATGCGGCCCTCAATGCGCGGCACCAATGCCGGGCTGTTCGTGTGTGTTGTGGTGTTCATGTCTTTCGTTCCAAAGCTGGCGGCTGGTTGAGAAAGGCTGTCCGGCCTCGAAGTTCCAGTGTACGGTTTGAGTTTTGACTTCGGGACATTCCATTTCCAAATCGTACGCACCAACCGCACCACCTGGGACGCAGAAGACCACCTCACCGCCTGGACAGACACCGACCACAGCCGCAGCCAAAGCACCAGCGCCCAACTCAGCTACGATGCCGCAGGCCGCAAAACTAGTGAGACCATCACCTACCCCGGCATCAGCGGCAACGCCAGCATCGCCGGTGCCGGTGCAGGCAGCACCCTGAGCTACAGCATGGCCTACAGCCCTGGTGGCAAACCCACCCGCCTGACCCTGCCCGACGGCAGCGCACTCGACTACGCCTACAGCGCCCATGGCGAGCTGCAAAGCGTCAGCATCCCCGGCGAGGGCAGCATCAGCGTCAACCAGTACAAGTGGACCGAACCCAGCAAAACCACCTTGCCCGGCGGCGTGACGCAAAACCGTAGCCTGGACGGCCTCTTGCAACTCCAAGACC
>JARXAU010000098.1 GCA_029865675.1 Rhodoferax sp. | reverse complement strand
ATCCGGCGATGTTGGCGTCTCTTGATGCCGGCGTGAACATAAAGGGCGCGCCAAACGAGAACTTTGCGCGCGAGATCATGGAGTTGTTCACCATGGGCGTTGGAAATTACTCTGAAAAAGACATCCAAGAAGCGGCGCGCGCATTCACGGGCTGGAATTACAAGGGCCTGGAATATGTGTTGAACCCCCAACAGCATGACGATGGGCTCAAAACGGTGCTCGGCAACAGCGGCAACTTTGACGGTGTTCAAGTGATCGACATCATTCTTGCCAAGCCGGTGACATCGGAATACATCGCAGAAAAGCTGTACCGCTACTTTGTGCGCGAAGACGTGACGCCTGCCATGCGCGTGAAGCTTGGCAAGCTACTGCGCGACAAAAAATTCGAGATTGCACCTTTCCTGGAAACGGTGTTCGAGTCACGCGATTTCTACAGCGACGCATCGGTCGGTACGCGCATCAAGTCGCCGGTGGAGCTGACAATTTCCACGTACCGAAAGCTCGGCTTGGTGGAAGTGCCGGGTATCCCGGACTTCAATGTACTGACCGAGTCGATGGGGCAAAAGCTTTTGAATCCGCCGAATGTGGCTGGCTGGGCGAGCGGAAAAAGTTGGATTACCCCTGGTTTGTTGCTCGTGCGTGGCAACTTTGTTTATGACACCGTTTTCCCGCCGGTTAACTTCATCGCGCCTGATCGCGTTGCCGACGACCGCTACGGCATCGTCCCAGTGGCCGATAAAGTCGCGATGGGCATGGATGTGACGACCGCGACCAAGCCTGATTACAAGGAGGTAACGTCTATGTCGATGCAGAACGACCGTGACGAAGATTTCAATACCCGCCTTGCGAGCTACCACGCTTGGCGCAAGGCCATTGAGAAGGTGAAGGCTATACCACGCATGCCGGCACGCTTAGATCTGTCGCAGATGGTGCGCGAAGCAGGGTGTGTAAGCGCCCAGCAGGCGGTTGATCAGCTGCTGATGCGCTTCTTTTCAGTGCCGGTGGATGCACAAACGCGCAGGAAGATCAGCGCGTTGCTCGAATCCGACCTTGGTACTGCCGACTTGAAACATGCAGACAGCTATATGGAGGACGCGCTGCGCAATGTGCTGCACGTGATCCTTTCGCTGCCTGCTTACCAGCTGGGATGAACACCATGGAACATGCGCACACCAATGCAACCCGCCGCGACTTGTTGAAGGCACTTGGTGCATTAGGCATTACCGCCGGCCTGCCGCTGTCGCCTGCGATGGCTGCGGCAAGCAAAGACAAGCGCATCCTGGTCGTCGTCGAGATGTCAGGTGCGAACGATGGACTCAACACGCTGGTGCCGTACACCGACGATGAATACTATCGCCTGCGTCCGCGTATTGGTCTGCGCCCCGACAAGGTACGCAAGATTGATGACCGATATGGGTTTAACCCCGGAATGCTGGGTTTCGAGCAGCTGTACAAGGATGGAAAGATGGCGATCGTGCACGGATGCGGCTATCCGCAGCAGTCACTATCGCACTTTCAGTCGATGGCTTATTGGCACACCGGTGTGCCCAACCGCGGCGAACCCTTCGGCTGGCTCGGCCGTGTCGCTGATGCGATCGACCCTCAGCTTACGCCGAATTTCTTGGTCAACATCGACGAGCGCCAGTCACTCGCAGTGCACTCCGAGCACCACGTACCGGTTGTGTTCGATGATCCCGAACGGTTTGCGCGCAAGGGCCTGCGGCAGAGCCGTCCGCTGCTCGACAATCCGGCTTTGACTGACGGGCCGAATGCGTCGCGCCAGTATCTTGACAAAGTCGCCGCCAGCGCACGTGAAGCATCGCAGCTGGTAAGAGCAGCGTGGGATGGTTATAAAACGCCGGTGGACTACGGCATACGGTCGCTGGACTTGAACAAGGTCGCCGCAATGATCAACGCGGGACTGTCGAGCCAGTTGTTTTACGTGTCGTTTCGTCACAACGCCTTTGATACGCATGTGCAGCAGAACGAGCTGCATGGCCGCCTGCTGTCTTATGCGTCCGATGCGATTGCCGGCTTCATGAAAGACATGGAGCGCATCGGCCGCGCCAATGATGTGACCGTGTTGGTGTTTTCCGAATTCGGTCGCCGCGCTGCCGAGAACACGAGTTTGGGCACGGACCACGGTACTGCGAATCACATGTACGTCATTGGCAAGCCGGTCAAAGGTGGCCACTACGGCGAGGTGCCGTTGCTGACCGATCTCGACGAAGGCGGTAACTTGAAATTCACGACGGATTTCAGACGGGTGTACGCGAGCTTGATCGAAGGCTGGCTGGGGCATGGCAGTAAGGCGCTGCTAGGCGGAGATTTCAAAACCTTTGCGCTTTACGGTTGATTTCTTTCTTTACAACCGACGTCGTCACACCCACAGCCCAGCGGCAAGCAAAGAGCAGCGTGGAATGCTGGCCCGCGCTTCTTTCATGGTTCCCCTTTTGAGGCCGTGTCGTAGCGCGCTTGGCCGTCGAAGCCCCCAGCGATCCCTCGGGCCAAACTACAGGCATTTGGCCAAGTCTGTCCCCTAGAATCCGTATGTTCCAGTTCGGAGCGCCCACCTTCGGCAGTGCCTGTTTCCACCCTTCGAAAGCTCCGCATGCAAATCTCACCCACCATTTTCAAAGCCTATGACATCCGGGGCATCGTCCCGTCTACCGTCGATGAAGAAGTCGCCTTGCGTCTGGGCCGTGCTTTTGGCACGCTTGCGCTGCGCCAAGGGCAAGCCGTCGTGGCCGTGGGGCGCGACGGGCGCTTGAGCGGCCCCATGCTTGCCGCAGCCCTGATGCGCGGCTTGCAAGAGGTAGGCGTGCAGGTAATTGACGTGGGCATGGTCACTACGCCTATGCTGTACTTTGCGGCGTGCACCCTGTGCAGCAGCGGCATTCAGGTCACCGGCAGCCACAACCCGCGCGACTACAACGGCTTCAAGATGGTGATGGGCGGCAAGGCCATTTACGGCGACGAAATCCAGGCACTGCGCCAGATGATGGTGGACGAATCTTGGTCTTTGCAAAGCGGCGGCAGTTGCACCAGCGCGGACGTATTGCCCGCTTACACCGCAAAGATTGTGGGCGACATTCGCCTGGCGCGCCCCCTGAAAATTGTGGTGGACTGCGGCAACGGCGCGGCCGGCGCCTCGGCCCCGGCCATTCTGCGCGCCGTTGGCTGCGAGGTGACCGAGCTGTTTAGCGAGGTCGATGGCAACTTCCCCAACCACCACCCCGACCCCAGCAAGCCCGAAAACCTGCGCGACCTGATTGCCGCCCTGCAGGCCAGCGACGCTGAAATCGGCCTGGCCTTTGACGGCGACGGCGACCGTTTGGGCATCGTCACCCGCGACGGCAGCAATATCTTCCCCGACCGGCAAATGATGCTGTTTGCACAAGACGTGCTCTCGCGCGTGCCCGGCGGCACTATTGTGTTTGACGTGAAATGCTCGCAGCGCCTGGCCCCGGCCATTGAGGCCGCTGGTGGCGTGCCGCTGATGTTCAAAACCGGCCATTCGCTGATCAAGGCCAAGATGCGCGAGTTGGATTCGCCCCTGGGCGGCGAGATGAGCGGCCACATCTTTTTTAAGGAGCGCTGGTTTGGCTTTGACGATGGCACCTATGCCGGTTGCCGTTTGCTGGAGATTGTGAGCAAGGTGGCGGATTCGAACGCACTGCTCAATGGTTTGCCGACCAGCTTTTCCACGCCCGAACTCAACGTGGCTTGCGCCGAGGGTGAGCCACCGGCCGTGGTGGCGCAACTGGTGGCGCGCGCGGATTTTGCGGCCCCGGCAGTGCTCAACACCATTGACGGCTTGCGCGTGGACTGGCCGTACGGCTTTGGTCTGGTGCGCGCCTCCAACACCACGCCGGTGCTGGTGCTGCGCTTTGAGGGCCACACGCCCGAGGCGCTTGCGCGCATTGAAGCGGCCATGCTGGCGCTGCTGCACGCGGTGAAACCCGACGCGCAGTTTGGGCCATCGGCGCATTGAATGCACCATTGGCGCGCCGGGGCTCCATGCGCGTCTTGATCGTCAAGCTCTCGTCCCTGGGCGACGTGGTGCAGACCATGCCGGTGGTGCACGACATTTGCCAGGCTTTTCCGCAGGCGCAGATTGACTGGGTGGTCGAAGAGGCTTTTGCGCCCCTGGTGCAAAAAGTCGCCGGCGTGCAGCGCGTGCTGCCCATTGCGCAGCGGCGCTGGCGCAAGTCGTGGTTTGCCGCGCCCACCCGGCGCGAGCGGGCGGCGTTCGCTAAGCTGCTGCGGGAGCAAGCCTATGACGCGGTGATTGATTTCCAGGGCCTCGTCAAATCTGCCCTGGTAGCGCGCAGCGCGCGCCTGGCGCCCGGCGGCTTTCGTGCCACCTACGCCAATGCCAGCGAGGCCTGTGCCTACGAGTGGCCGGTGCGCTATTTGCTGGACCGCTTAGTGCCCATGCCCCGGCGCATCCACGCGGTGGCGCGCTACCGCTTGCTGGCCGCGCAGGTGCTGGGCTACGCGGCGGACGGCCCCCATACCTACCCGCTGGCGCCCCTGGTGGCAGCCTCGGTGGCGAAGGCGAAGGCGGACGTGGCGGCGGGTGCGCGTTACGGTGTGGTGCTGGCCCACGGCACCACGCGGGCAGACAACGAGTGGCCTGTGGGCGACTGGATCGCCTTGGGCCAGCAGCTCATTGCCCAAGGCCACACGGTGGAGCTGCCGCAGGTGGGAGCGGTGGAGCTGGCGCGCGTGCAAGGAATTGCGCAGGCGCTGGGACCGCAGGCCCGCGTTTGGCCCGCACTGTCGCTGGCGCAGGTGGCGCGGCGCATGGCGGCCTCACGCGGGGTGATTGGGGTGGATTCGGGCTTGAGCCACCTGGCTGTGGCGCTGGGCCTGCCACATGTGCAAATCTTCAGCCAGCCGCGCGCCTGGCGCGCCGGGCCGGTGGGTTGCGCTTACCAAGTGGCTGCGGGTGGCGATGCGGCCCCCACTGTGCCCACGGTGTGGGCTGCCTGGCAGGCGGTTTCGGCAGAATACCCTGGGTCGCGCCCTGGCGCGCTGGCTGCGAGCAGCGGGCCATGCACTTGAAACCGGGCGCGCACCCCACGGGCTTGGCCTCAGGCGCGGCGCAGCCAACCACTTGGCGCGAGCGCTTTGCGCTAGCCTTGTACAGCGCAGCCTTGTTTTTGGCTCAGCCCTTGTTTCGCCGCAAACTGCAGCAGCGCTCCCACCAAGAGCCTGCGTATGCGCAAGATGTGGAGCAGCGTTTTGGCCATTACCGTGCGGCTGAAGCAGCCCTGACACC
Source organism: Rhodoferax sp. (assembly GCA_029865675.1). Classification (GTDB taxonomy): domain Bacteria; phylum Pseudomonadota; class Gammaproteobacteria; order Burkholderiales; family Burkholderiaceae_C; genus Allorhodoferax. The sequence continues at coordinate 19,070 of JARXAU010000098.1, read as the reverse complement.
GGGCACCTGGGTTTGGATCCACGCCGTGTCTTTGGGCGAAACCCACGCGGCGGCGGCGCTGCTGCAACCGTTGCGTCAGGCACTGCCGGGTATGCGCCTGTTACTCACCCACGGCACTGCTACCGGTCGCGAGGCCGGGCGCAGCCTGCTGCAGCCCGGCGATGCGCAGGTCTGGCAACCCTGGGACACGCCGGGCGCTACCCACCGCTTTGTGCAGCACTTTCGCCCGCGTATCGGCCTATTGGTGGAAACCGAGGTCTGGCCCAACTTGGTGCGCGCCTGCAAGCGCTCTGGCGTGCCGATTTGTCTGGTCAACGCCCGCCTGAGCGCCAAGTCCTTGCGTCAGTCGCAGCGACTTGCCTGGCTTTCAGTACCGACTTACCGCGCCTTGAGTGCGGTATGGGCGCAGACGCATGACGACGCCCAACGCCTGCGCCGCCTGGGTGCCACAGTGGACGCCGTGCTTGGCAACCTGAAATTCGATATCACGCCCAATCTCCGACAGTGCGCGCAGGGCCAGGCCCAGCGACTCGCACTCGGCAAACCCGTGCTTTTGTTTGCCAGTTCACGTGAAACCGAAGAGCAGATGCTGATCGATGCCTTGCGCCTGCGTCGGACCATTGCAGTTGGCACCACCGAGGCTACGGGCGCGCAAATCACCAATGCTTTGCGCAGTGCGCAGTGGCTGGTAGTGCCGCGCCATCCGCAGCGCTTTGGTGGGGTGGCCGCCCTGTTTGAGGCGGCGGGTTTCAGCGTGTCGCGGCGCAGCGTAGACGGGAGTGGGTTTGCGCCGGCGGATATCTGGCTGGGCGACACTGTGGGGGAAATGGCCCTGTATTTGGGGCTGGCCGATGTGGCGCTACTGGGCGGCAGCTTTGCGCCGCTGGGCGGACAAAACCTGATCGAGGTGGCCGCCTGCGGCTGCCCTGTGGTGATGGGGCCGCACACTTTCAACTTCGCCCAAGCCGCCGAAATGGCGCAGGCTGAGGGTGCTGCGTTGAAGGTCCAGAACATGGCACAGGCGGTGGATGGCGCTTTGCGCCTGGCGTTTGACCCCGTGGCGCTGAAGCAGGTCAGCAGTGCTGCCGTCGCCTTTGCGCTGCGCCACCAGGGCGCAGGGCGGCGCACCTGTGAACGCCTGCTGGTGCTGCTAGCGGAGGGCGGCTTAGAGCCCGGCCGAACGCTTAGCCTTGGTGTTTTACTGGGACAGCAAGGCGTTGACCGCCTGTAAATCAGCCTCGCCCAGCGTGCCACTGGCTTGGCGCAAACGCAGGCTGCCCACCAGCACGTCGTAGCGCGCTTTGGCCAACTTGGCCTTGGTGTCAAAGAGTTGGCTTTGCGCGTTGAGCACATCAATGTTGATGCGCACCCCCACTTGGTAGCCCAGCTTATTGGCGTCCAGGGCGCTTTGGCTGGATACCGCTGCCGCTTCAAATGCCTTGACCTGGCCTAAGCCCGACTCAACGCCGTAAAAAGCGGTGCGCGTGCCCTGGGCCACTTGGCGCTGGGCATTGTCTAAGTCCGACTGCGCCTTGCTTTCCAAGGAAACTGTCTCCTTGACCCGGTTTTGTATCGAGTAACCGGCAAACAGGGGAACGCTAAGGGAAACGCCCACCGAGGTGGCGTTACTGCCATAGTCCTTCGACGTCGTGGCAGACCCATGGTTGGTGCTTGCCTGGTAGCTGGCTACCAGGTCGACGGTTGGCAAATGCCCGGCGCGCGCCTTGGTGGTTTCTAGCTGGGCTACGTCCAGTGCAATTTTGAGTTGTTGCACCGTCGGATTTTCGGTCTGCGACTGGCTCACCCATTGTTCGATGTCTTTGGGCGCGAAAGCGTCCAGTGCTACCGGCTCCATGACGGGCTTGGGCTGTGCGCCCTGCTGCCCGACCAGCTGGGTCAGCGCCAGCGATTTGACGCGAAGGTCGTTGGCTGCAGCAATCTCTTGGGCAATGACCAGGTCGAAGCGCGCCTGCGCTTCGCGTGTGTCAGTGATGGTGGACGTGCCCACTTCGAAATTGCGCTTTGCAAAGGCTAGCTGCTCTTGAACTGCGGCTTTTTGTGCCTTCACGAAAGTCAAGCTGTCGCTGGATGCCAGCACATCAAAATAGGCCTGACTCAGGCGAACCATCAGGTCTTGCTCCGCCGCTTTCAGTGCCGATGCGGCTTGCTCGCGGCCCTTGCGGCTTTGCGCGTAAGTGGCTTCGTCGGCAGGGCGGTAAAGGGCTTGCGATGCATTCAAAGTGGCGGTCTGGGTGTTAAAAGCCCGGTCAATGGCCGCCACCGGAATGGACGAGCTCTCGTAATTGGTGCGGGTCGCGTTCGCGCCAAACCCCACCTTGGGCAGCAGCAAGGCGCGGGCCTGATCGGATTTGTAAAGCGTGGCGTCAGACTGCGCTTTGGCCGACTGGTAAGCCGCGTCGTAGCTGCGCGCCGCGCCGTAGAGGTCGACCAAGCTCTGGGCTTGTGCTGCCCCCCCAAAGGCGAGGGCAATGCAGAGGGAAATTTGGCGAATAGGGTGCAGGGAGTAGGTGGGGAGCATGGTGGGGTCTCGGTCGGTGGGGGAGTTGCGCTGTGGCTTTGGAGGTTTGGTGGGCAAAGATGAGAGTGGCGTTCACGGCAAAGGTGTTTAGCCTTGGTACCACCCTATGGACGGATCGACTTGCGTTGCCCATGCGTCGATTCCTCCGGCAATATTGACGACATCGGCAAACCCACGGCTTGCCAAAAAGCGGGCGACCTGCATGCTGCGCACGCCGTGGTGGCACAGGCAGGCCGTGGGCTGTTCGGGGTTTAGTTCAGCCAAACGCAGTGGCACCAGGGACATGGGAATCGTGACCAGGCGGTAGGCCGGGTTGGCCGTGCTGCTGCCCACGCTGGCCGACTGCAGCTCGTGCGGCTCGCGCACGTCAAGCAGCACCGCCTGCCGCGTGGGGTGCGCTGTAGCCACGTCGGTCAGCCATTTTGCAAAATCAGCGGGGGCAATTTGGTCAATCATGGGTACAGACGTAGGTGCAAGTGCAGGGGCCGGTCAAAACCGAAAGTGTGAGCGCTCGGCAAACCCGTGCAGACGCGGCGCGTTGGCGTCCCAGAGTTTGACGCTGCGCAGTTCGTCCTTGCCTACCCGCGTGGCCAGCGTGGCGCACATGATGGGCTCGTCACCCACCACCGCAATCAGGCGACCGCCCACTGCCAACCGGTCCAGTAGGTGCTGGGGTAATTGTTCGACCGAGCCGCTGAGGGCAATGGCGTCAAACAGTCCGCCTTCGACCATCGCAATCGCGCCGTCAGCCACACGAACTTCCACGTTGCGTATGCCTGCGCTTGCCAAGTGGGCGCGGGCCATATCGGCCAGATGGGGGTTGGTTTCAAGAGACAAGACGCTGGCGCACTGCTTTGACAGCAAAGCTGCCATGTAGCCAGAACCCGTGCCGATTTCGAGTACGCGCTCGGTGCCCTGCAGCTGCAAGTCTTGCAGCAGGCGCGCTTCCATGCGCGGTGCCAACATGCATTCTCCGTGGCCCAGCGGGATCTCGAGGTCGGCAAATGCCAAAGCGCGGTGCGCTGGGGGTACAAAGTCCTCGCGCGGCACCACCGAGAGTATTTCCAACACCCGTGCGTCCAGCACATTCCAGGGGCGGATTTGTTGCTCAATCATGTTAAAGCGGGCAAGGGCAATGTTGCTGAGTTCCATACGTGCATCTCGAATAGTGGGGGCGCCAGGCGCTGTTTTAATTTTACTGGCGCGGTGTAGACGCTAAGCCTTTGGCGCCGCCCGCTGCAAAGCGCCGCTTCGCCCATGTGGCCAGATCGTCCATGTAGCAGTACACCACTGGAACTACGACCAGCGTGAGCAGCGACGAGGTAATGACGCCGCCAATCACCGCCTGCCCCATGGGTGCGCGCATTTCAGACCCTTCGGTCAATGCAAAGGCCAGGGGCACCATGCCAAACACCATGGCCAGCGTGGTCATCAAAATCGGGCGCAAGCGCACTTTTGCCGCCAGTAGCAAAGCCGCGTTACGGTCCAGGCCTGCGACCGCAAGGCCGCTGGCGTCCACGCTGGGCTGGCGAACGCGGATCGCAAAATCCACCAGCAAAATGGCATTCTTGGTGACCAGGCCCATCAGCATGATGATGCCGATCGCTGAGAACATCGACAGCGTCGAGTTAAACATCAACAGCGCCAACACCACGCCGATCAAGGTCAGCGGCAGCGCGGTCATCAGCGCCAAGGGCTGCAAAAAGCTCTTAAATTGGCTGGCCAAGATCATGTAAATGAAGATCACCGCGAGTGCCAAGGCAGAAATGGCGTAGCCAAAAGCCTCCGCCATGTCTTTGGTGGAGCCGCTGAACTTGTAGCTGTAGCCCTGAGGCATAGCGATCTGGTCCATCACTTTTTTGATGTCCGCTGACACTTCGCCCGCTGAACGCCCTGACACATTGCCGCTGATGGCGACCTCGCGAGTAAGGCCACGCCGGTTGATCTGGTTCGAGCCGGTTGTCTCAGTGACCTGAGCCACCTGGTTCAGGCGCACGATGCGGGTGCTGCCATCGGTGGCATTGCTTACCGCGAAGGGAATGCGCTCCAAGTCTTGAGGGGTGTTGCGCGCCTGCGGGCTGAGGCGGACATTGACGTCGTAGGTCTGGTCGTCGGCGGCGCGCCAATTTCCCACGGTTTGCCCTGCTACCAGGGTCCGCAGGCTGTTGCCCACTTGGGCCACGTTCAGACCCAAGTCCGACGCTAGGTCGCGGCGCAGCTCTACGCTGAGCGTGGGCTTGTGGGGTTTGAAGCTGGAATCCAGGTCCACCAGGCCCGGCACCGCACGCAGCTTTTCCAGCGCGGTCTGGGTGAGGCGTTCGAGCGTGGGTGTGTCGGCACCCTGCAAAGAGAACAAAATTTGCTTGCTGCCGCCCACTGAATCGAGGAGCCCGACGTGGGTTACCGTGATGCCGGGAATCTCCCGCATGCGCTGGCGAAGCTTGACGGATATTTGGTCAATGCTGAGCGCGCGCTCCTTGCGGTCCACCAAGCGGATGTAGATGCTGGCGTAAATTTTTCCCTGTGCGTTACCGGTATTGATGGTGGTTAGCGTGTAACGCACTTCAGGAAACGCCCGCACCACGGCTTCCACTTGACGCGCTTTGGCTTCGGTGGCTTCTAGCGACGTGCCAGTGGGGGTATTGAAGTTGAGCGTGGTCTCGGAAAAGTCCGACTTGGGCACGAATTCCGTCCCCAAAAGCGGCACCATGGCCACGCTGAGGGCGAATATGCCAAAGGCCGCCAACACGGTTTTCAATTTGTGCACCAATGCCCAGGCCAAGACGCTCTGGTAAGCAGTCGCCAGCTGCTCGGTGGCACGCTCGAACCAGCCGGTGATGCGGCCCAGCGTGCGGTCATACAGTGTGCGCGGGGGACCCCGCAGGCTGTGGTGTTCCACCGTCGGGTCGTGCCAAATGCTGGAGAGCATGGGGTCGAGCGTGAAGCTAACAAACATCGAAATCAGCACCGCCACCACAATAGTCAGGCCAAATTCGTGAAAAAACCGGCCAATGATGCCGCCCATGAAACCAATGGGCAAAAACACCGCGACGATGGACAAGGTGGTGGCCAACACCGCCAGACCGATTTCTTGCGTGCCATCCAGCGCAGCCTGGAACGGCGTTTTCCCCATTTGCACGTGGCGCACAATGTTTTCGCGCACCACAATGGCGTCGTCGATGAGCAGACCCACGCACAGGCTCAGCGCCATCATGGAGATCATGTTGAGGGTAAAGCCCATCATGTCCATAAACCAAAAGGTGCCAATCAGCGCAATCGGCAGCGTCAGGCCCGTAATCACCGTTGAGCGCCAGGAGTTAAGGAACAAAAACACAATCAGCACCGTGAGCAGCGCGCCCTCGACCAGGGTGCGCGTGACATTGTTGACGGATACCCGGATGGAGCGCGAGGCATCGGTGATTTGCACCAGCTTGATTCCTGGAGGCACCTGTTTTTGGATCTCGGCCAGGGTTTTTTGCAGCCCATCCACCACTTCAATGGTGTTTTCGTCCTGGGCTTTTTGCACGGTGAGCATCAGGGTGCGCTCGCCGTTGTAGAGCGCCAGGCTTTCCACCTCTTGCGCGCCGTCGTGCACCTCTGCCAGTTGCGAAACCCGAACCGGTGCGCCGTTCTTGCGCGCGACGATGATCTGCCCAAAGTCCTCGGGTCGCTCCATGCGGGCGCTGATCTGGATGGTGCGTTCTTGTTGCAATGAGCGGATGCTGCCCAGTGGCAAATCCTGGTTTTCATTGCGTACCGCATTGACCACCTGCTCAGGCGTGACGGCAAAAGACTCCAGCGCTTGCGGGTTGAGGTAAATGTTGATTTCGCGCTTGGTGCCACCCACCACGGTGGCCGAGCCCACGCCGCGCACATTTTCCAGGCGTTTTCTGAACACCTGATCGGCCCAGTTCGTCAGTTCCACTGCGTTCAGGGTGGGAGCGCCCACTGCGTTGTCGGGCAACACGGCGACCGACCAAATGGCCCTCGACGCCGGGTCAATACGCAGCACCCGTGGCTCCTTGACTTCGGCGCGCAGCAGTGGCTTGACTGAAGCCACTTTTTCGCGCACGTCTTCGGCCGCCTTGCGGCCATTGATGTGCAGCCCGAATTCAATCACGACCACCGACTGGCCTTCATAGCTGCGCGAGCTCAAAGCGTTGATGCCAGCAATCGTGTTCACGCCTTCTTCGAGTTTTTTGGAGACCTCGCTCTCCACAATTTCCGGCGACGCGCCGGGGTACTCGGCAATTACCACCACCACCGGGAAGTCAATGTTCGGAAACTGATCAACCTGCAGCCGCTGCAGCGAAAAAACGCCGAGCACCATCAGCGCGAGCATCATCATGGTGGCCAAAACCGGGTTGTTTAGGCTAACGCGCGTGAACCACATGATCTACTTTGCTCCGTTGACCAGCGTGACCACGGTGCCGGCCACCATCGGCCCCACGGCGCCGACCAAAACCACGGCCCCCGCCTCCAGGCCGCTGACAGTCACCATGGTTTGTTGGTCCAGCTCGCCCCGCGCGCCCAGGTTCACGGGGACATGGCGCACGCGGTTGTCCACCAGTGCCTGCACATAGGGCGCAGGTTTGTCGGTGCGTATTGCATTCAACGGCAGGGCCAGGCCTGTAGTGCTGCCGGTAGCCAAGAGCCCTTGGGCGTAAAGGCCTTGACGCAATGCGGCGTTGCCGGTAACTGCAAGGTACACCGTCACCGTGCGGTTGCCCGGCACTGCATTCGGATTGATTCGAGCCACGCGCGCCATGACCGGTTGTGCCGCGCCCTCAAAATTCAGTTGTGCCAGTTGGCCGACCCGAACCAGCATGGCTTCGGCCACGCCCACCGTGGCTTCTAGCTCAAGCCGACGCAGATCAACAATTTCGACCACCCGCCCGTCTATGGCCACACGCTCACCGTTTTGCACCAGCCGCTGCGCTATTTGCCCTGCAATCGGGGCGCGCAGCACCGCGTCGTCCACCGCTTTTTGCAGCACCTCGACTCCAGACTGTGCGGCGAGGTAGCTCGCCTGTGCGGCTGCCAGGCTGGAGGCGGAGGCGTCTAAGCCCGTCTTGGAAATAAAGCCCTGGTCTACCAGGGCGCGGTTGTTGTCGAAACTGCGTTGGGCAATTTCTACTTGGGCCTTGGCCGCTTGCGCTTGCTGCTGGGCCTGGCGCAAGCGTGCGGCGTATTCCGTGCTGTCCACCCGGGCAATAATTTGTCCGGCCTGGACAAAATCGCCCTCGCGCACCTGCAGGTCTTGTAGCTCGCCTGCCACCCGTACTTTGACGAAGGCTGAGCTTACTGCCTTGGTTTGCCCCGAAATCGGCAGACCTTGGGACAGCGTCAGTGACTGCAGAGTCACCACGTCCTTGGGCAAAAGTTGCACGGTGGGTCGGCTTTCCTGCGACTGCCGCTGGCTTGCAATCAGTTGCTTTTGCTGCACCCGGCTTTGCCAGGTGTGAAAGCCACCGGCGCCCAGTGCGACTACGCCGCTAGCGAGCAAAATCCATTTGAGCGAGAGTTTCATTGTTTTTCAGTCAGTGCAACGCCGCGCAGTGGGGCGTTCGGGTCGAGGTTTGTGGGTGCTTTGGGTACGCCCATTCCAAGCAAGAGTATGTCAATTTGGGCGTCTAAAAAAGCCTTGCCGTCTAAAGCCCGCATGCCAGACAGGCTGGGAGCGCTGTTCCATAGCATCAAAAACACAATCGGGGCAAGCACGGTGTACACGCTGTGCGGCGCCTTCAGCGCAATGAGCTCGCCGCGCTGCACGCCACGCTCCAGCACCCGTGCAATCACCTGGCAGGCCGGGTCAATCACCTCCGAGCGGTAAAAATCGGCCAATTCGGGGAATTGGCCGCCCTCGCTCACCATCAGCTTGCAAATGCCAGCGCTGTGGGTTGCGCCAACGCGCTCCCACCAAGCGGTCATAAAGGTTCGAAGCAACATTTCCGTGCTGCCCGTAAACCGGTCCAGCGCAGCGTTGAACTCAGAAAATTGACCGGTAATGTTTTCTCGCACCACGGCTTTGAATAAATCTTCTTTGCTGCTGAAGTACAAAAACAAAGTTCCTTTAGAAACGCCAGCGTGCCTGGCGACGTCCTCCGCTTTGGTAGCGGCAAACCCCTGCTTGACAAACAGCACCAGTGCAGCATCAAGCAACTCGCGTGGTCGGGCGTCTTTGCGTCGCTCGCGTTTGGGCAGGAGCGCTGGCGCGGCCGCAGAAAGGAGATCGGGGTAGGGCATTGTTAATGACTGGCTGGTTAGTAGTGTATCCCGCCGTTTGCGCAGGTTTGCGCTTGCTTCACGCCTCACCAACGCGGCCCGCGTGTGCTTCAATTCGGTTTCCACAAACTTCGGAGACTTTGGCCATGCAACATTCCACCCAAACCCTCGCGCTGGGCGCTGGCTGCTTTTGGTGCAGCGAATCGGTCTACCTGCAAGTGCGTGGTATGGCGCTGGTGGAGTCGGGCTACTGCAACGGCCATGTCCCCAGCCCAACTTACGATGACGTGTGCACTGGCCAAAGCGGCCATAACGAAGTAGTCAAACTCGAATTCGACACCTCCGTAATCACCGTGCGCGAGGTGCTGGAAATCTTTTTTGTCATCCACGACCCCACCACCTTGAACCGCCAGGGCCACGACGTGGGCACCCAGTACCGCAGCGGCATTTACTGCACCACGCCCGAGCAACTTCAAGTGGCCCAGGCCCTGGTGGACGAGGTAAACGCCAGCGGCACCTACGCCAACCCGGTGGTCACCGAGGTGCAGATGCTCGCCAACTACGCCCGCGCCGAGGAATACCACCAAAACTTCTTTGCCAAAAACCCTACGCAGGGTTACTGCATGGCGGTGGCCGCGCCCAAGGTGGCCAAGTTTCGCAAGACCTTTGCGCGGCTGGCCAAGGCCTGAGGCGGTTGCACGCCAGTCGCCATGATTCAAAGCGGCGGTTTGCAGTTTGCGTATGCCAAGGGCGCCCGCCTGCATTTCCCTGATGTGGATGTGCCCCAAGGCGGCGTGCTGCTGCTGGGCGGCCCCTCGGGCAGCGGCAAATCCACCTGGCTGGCGCTGGTCGCTGGCCTGGTGGCCCCCAGCGCGGGCAGCTTGCGGGTAGCCGGGCAATTGCTTGGCGCCTTAGGCGGCCTGAAAACTGACGCCTGGCGCGCCCAAACCATCGGCTTTTTGCCCCAAAAACTGCATTTGAGCGCCGCGCTTACGGTGCAGCGCAATTTGGAACTGGCGTTTTGGGCTGCCGGTGTGGCGCAAGACCCTGCGCGCATTCGCACCGCGCTGGACGCTTTGGGCGTGGCCGACCTGGCGCAGCGCTATCCAACCCAGCTCTCGGGCGGGCAGGCGCAGCGCGTGGCACTGGCGCGCGCCGTGCTGATGCGCCCCCGCGTGCTGCTGGCCGACGAGCCCACCGCCAGCCTGGACGACCACAACGCCGCAGACGCGGTGCAACTGCTGTGCACCACGGCCCACCGCCTGGGCGCCAGCTTGGTGATTGCCACCCATGACTCGCGCGTGGGCCACGCCTTGCAGGGCCTGTCGTCAGGCGTGCAGCGCCTAGTCCTTGGCCGCATCGCGGCCAGTGAGGTGGCGCCATGAAGACGCTGTCTTTGTCCTGGCGCTACTTGTGGGCCCGCCCGCTGGCGGCTGCGCTCAATGTGCTGCTGCTGGGTTTGGGCTTGGCGTCCATCACCTTTTTGCTGCTGGTGGCGCACCAGGTGGAGCGCGCGTTTGACCGCGATCTGGCCGGTATCGACGTGGTGGTCGGCGCAAAGGGCAGCCCCATGCAACTCATTTTGTCGGGCGTGTTGCACCTGGATGTGCCGCCGGGCAACGTGCCCCTGGCGGCAGTTCAGGCCTTGCAAAAGAATCCGCTGGTGGCCGAGGTGATTCCGATCAGCCTGGGCGACAACTTCCGGGCCTATCGCATTGTCGGCAGCTCGTCGGCGTATCCGGCGCTGTACCAGGCCGCTCTGGCCCAGGGCCGCATGTGGCGCGCGCCCATGGAAGTGGTGCTGGGCGCCACAGTAGCCCGCACCCTGGGCCTGCGCTTGGGTGACACCTTTGTCGGCTCGCACGGCTTGGGTGCTGGCGGCCACGCACATGGCGACAACGTCTACACGGTGGTGGGCGTGCTGGCCGCCAACGCCAGCGTGCTGGACCGCCTGATCCTCACCGACACCGCCTCGGTGTGGAAGGTGCACGAGGACTACACCGCTGTAGACGCCGAAGACCGCAAGGCCATGGAAGCAGAGCGCGAAGTGACCCTGGCGCTGGTGCGCTACAAAAGCCCCTTGGCGGCCCTGAGTTTTCCGCGATGGGTCAACACCAGCACCGAGATGCAGGCCGCCGCGCCGGCCCTGGAGGTCTCACGTTTGCTGCACATGCTGGGCCTGGGCACCGACGTGTTGCGCGCCTTTGCCGGCATGCTTTTGCTCACAGCAGGTTTGAGTGTCTTTATCGCGCTGTGGAACGCAGTGCGTGAGCGCCGGGGCGACCTGGCCTTGCTGCGTATGCTGGGCGCGCCACCGGCTCGCATTGCCGCGCTCTTGCTAACCGAGGCGCTGTGGCTGGGCCTGATGGCGGCGCTGCTGGGGCTGGCGCTGGGCCAGTGCTTTGTGCTGGCCTTGGGCTGGATGCTGGGGCTAGACCAGTCGCTGCTGCTGGGCGGTGCGTTGTGGCCGGTCGCGTTGCTCTGGGTGCCCGCGCTGGCGCTGGGTGTGTCTTTGGCCGCAGCATTGTTGCCAGCGCTGGGCGCCTACCGTTCCGATGTTCTTCAACTCCTTCAATCGAGGTGACATCATGAAAAAATACGCACTGCTTTTTTGCACTTTGGCCCTGGCAGCGGGTGCGGCTTGCGCCGCTGACGCACACGGGGACAAGGAGAAAAAGGAAGATATTGCCCGCCACCGTGCCATGGCAGCGGCCCATGAAGCCGCAGCCAAGTGCCTGGAGGCGGGCAAAAAAGACGAGGTTTGCGAACAAGCGCTGCGCGCCGCCTGCAAGGGCCTGGCGATTGGCAAGTTTTGCGGCATGAAGCACCAACATTAAAGAGCAAAGGACCAGCATGCACACGCGTTTTACCCCTCAGGCCGCCCGCAGAAGCAAACCAGCCGCAGGCGCGCTGGCTGCCGTGGCCTTAGCGCTGCTTGTGGCGACCCCCACGCTGGCCCTGGCGCAGCTAAGTTCGCCCATGGGCGAGGGCGCAGTGGCAGCGCCCCAAGGCAGCGGCGCGGGCTACCACAGCCCCAACAGCCCGTTTGCGCCCCTGACCGAGCGCAGCGACGTGCTGCCCTGGTCGCTGCTGACGGCGGTCAAAACCAAGACCGAGAAGAGCCGCATCCTGCCGGTGTTTAGCCCCAGCCTCAAGGCGCTGGACCAGAAAAGCCAGCGCGTTCAGGGTTTCATGATGCCGCTGGACCCAGGCGAAAAACAAAAGCATTTTTTGATCAGCTCGGTGCCCCTGAGCTGCTCGTTTTGTCTGCCTGGCGGGCCAGAGAGTCTGGTCGAAGTGCGCACCAAAACCGCAGTCAAGTATTCGCTGGAGCCGGTGGTGGTCGAAGGCAAGTTCTCCGTGCTGGCCGACGACCCCCACGGCATGTACTACCGGATGACCGAGGCAGTGGCCGTCAAATAGCGCCCCCCGTGGCGGTTCAGGGTGCCAGCCGCTCGCGCACCCACTGGCCTTCGCCCTCTAGCCGGTAGCGCAGCCGGTCGTGCAAGCGGCTTTTGCGCCCCTGCCAAAACTGCCAGTTGTCCGGCTTGAGCCGGTAGCCGCCCCAGTGCGGCGGGCGTGGCGGGTTCAGCATAAATTGGGCTGCATATTTGGCCGCATTGGCCACCAGCACGCCGCGCCCGCTGATCACCTCGCTTTGCGGCGACGCCCAGGCGCCTATGCGTGAATCCAGCGGGCGGCTGTGGAAGTAGGCGTCGGCCTCCGCATCGCTCACTTTTTCCACCACGCCTTCAATGCGCACCACGCGCTCCAGCTCTACCCAATGAAATTGCAGCGCCGCAAACGGGTTGGCGGCCAATTCTTGGCCCTTGCGGCTAGAAAAGTTGGTGTACCAGACGATGCCTTGCGCGTCGTAGCCCTTGATCAACACCACGCGGGTAGAGGGGCGCAGATCGCAGCCCACGGTGGCCAGCGTCATGGCGTTGGGCTCAGGCACCTCGCTGGCAATGGCTTCGGTCAGCCATTGGTCAAACTGTGTGAGCGGGTCGGCGTGCGATGCCTCTTCGTTCAGTTCAGCACGTTCGTAGCTTTTGCGAATATCGGCGATAGAGGTCATTCGGTCATTCTACAAAGCGGGGTTTTTCAAGGGCGTTTTTAAGAACTACGGGCAAGAACTAAGGTGGTTTTACCGGCGTTTTGGTAACCAAACTGTTACCGCCTCTTGTTTGAATGGGCGCGACGCGGTTACCATGGCGCATGTAATTTTGTTACCAACTACCATGAAACTCCACGCCGTCATTGATGCAGTCACCCGCCGTATTACCCAGCGCAGCGCCGCAACGCGTAGCGCCTACCTGGCGCAGGTCCAGGCCATGGCCCAACGCGCACCCGGCGCCCAGCGCATGGGCTGCGCCAATGTGGCCCACGCTTTTGCCGCCATGGAGCCCGCCGACAAACGCCGCGCCAGCGCCTTGGACAAATTCCAGCCCGTGGCCGCGCGCGCGCCCAACATCGGCATCGTCAACGCCTACAACGACTTGCTCTCGGCCCACGCGCCGCTGCAACATTACCCCGACATCATCAAAGACGAGGCCCGCAAGCTGGGCGCAACCGCCCAAGTGGCCGGTGGCGTGCCCGCCATGTGCGACGGTGTGACCCAAGGCACGCCGGGCATGGAACTCAGCCTGTTCTCGCGCGACGCCATCGCCATGGCCACCGCCATATCGCTCAGCCACGACGTGTTTGACTGCGCGCTCATGCTGGGCGTGTGCGACAAGATCGTGCCCGGTTTGCTGATCGGCACCCTGCATTTTGGCCACCTGCCCACGGTGTTTGTGCCGGCCGGCCCCATGACCTCGGGCCTGCCCAACAACGAAAAAGCCAAAGTGCGCGAGCAAGCCGCCCAAGGACTGGTCGGGCGCGCCGAGCTTCTCGAGGCCGAGTCCGCCGCCTACCACGGCGCAGGCACTTGCACGTTTTACGGCACCGCCAACAGCAACCAAATGCTGTTGGAGGCCATGGGCCTGCACGTACCCGGCACCGCTTTTGTGAACCCCGGCGCAGACATCCGCGCTGAACTCACCCGCGAAGCAACCCGCACCGTGCTGGGCCAAAGCACCGGTGGCGCGCGCGCCGCTTGCACGCCGATTGGTGTGCTGGTGGACGAGCGCTGCATCGTCAACGCCATGGTCGCGCTGCTGGCTACTGGCGGCTCTACCAACCACCTGATCCACTGGGTGGCCGTGGCCCGCGCGGCGGGCATCACCATCGACTGGAACGACTTTTCTGATTTGTCCGACGTGGTGCCCTTGCTAAGTCGCGTCTACCCCAACGGCAGCGCCGATGTGAACCAGTTCCAGGCCGCAGGTGGGCCGGGTTTTGTCATCCGCGAGCTGCTGGACGCGGGTTTTATGCACGCCGACGTGACCACCGTGCGCCCGGGCGGCTTGCGCGCTTTCACCCGCATTCCCCATGCCGTGGACGGCGCCCTGGCCTGGGCTGATGCGGGTCCGAGCAAGGACGAGACTGTGGTTCGCCCGGCACAAGCCCCGTTTAGCACCAGCGGCGGCTTACGCCTGCTTTCAGGCAACCTGGGGCGCAGCGTGATCAAGGTGTCCTCGGTGCCCGAAGACCGGCACGTGGTTGAGGCCGCTTGCCGCGTGTTTGACTCGCAAGAGGCCTTGCACACCGCTTTTACCGCCAACGAACTCAACCGCGACGTAGTCTGCGTGGTGCGCTGGCAAGGCCCGCAGGCCAACGGCATGCCTGAGCTGCACAAGCTCACGCCGCCCCTGGCGGTGCTGCAAGGAAAAGGATTTATGGTAGCGCTGGTGACCGACGGTCGCATGAGCGGCGCCTCGGGCAAGGTGCCCGCCGCCATCCACGTGTCCCCCGAAGCTGCAGCAGGCGGCCCGCTGGCCAAGGTGCAAGACGGCGACCTGGTGCGCCTGGACGCCACTGCGGGCACCCTGCAAGTGCTGGTGGACGCCGCCGAGTGGGACGCCCGCCCCCTGGCCACCATGCCAGCGGCCTTGCGCGCCGCCAACGGCATCGGCATGGGCCGCGAGTTGTTTGCCAGCATGCGGCGCAACGCGTTGACGGCGGAAGAGGGCGCTTGCAGCTGGCTCTAACTTTCACGAAGGCGCGCAGCGCCCACCATGAAAGTTCTTCGACCTTAATCCCAAGCGACTCCCCACCCCACCATTCAAACCAGACAACGCCATGAGCACACTCTTGACCGCCGCAGCGCCTACCGCATGGACCGCCTTGCAGGTAATGCAAGACGCCCCCGTCATCCCCGTTATTGTGTTGAACGATGTGGCCCACGCCGTGCCCCTGGCCCGCGCGCTGGTGGCCGGGGGCGTGCGCATGCTCGAAGTCACTTTGCGCACGCCGCAGGCGCTGGCCTGCATTGAAGCCATTGCACGCGCCCTGCCTGAGGCGGTGGTGGGCGCAGGCACGGTGCGCTGCAAGGCCGACGCGCAGGCAGCAGCCGAGGCTGGCGCCCGTTTTGCAGTGAGCCCTGGCTACACCAGCGCCGTGGGCCAAGCCTGCCGCGACGCGGGCCTGGCGCTCTTGCCCGGCGTGGCGACAGGCAGCGAAATCATGATGGCGCAGGAAGACGGTTTTACCGAACTCAAATTCTTCCCCGCCATGCAAGCCGGCGGTCCGGCCATGCTCAAGGCCTGGAGCGGCCCCTTCTTTGACGTGCGCTTTTGCCCCACAGGCGGCGTGAGCCTGCAAAACGCCGCCGACTTGTTGGCCCTGCCCAACGTGGTCTGCGTGGGCGGCTCGTGGCTGGTGCCGGCTGACGCCATGGCGCAGGGCGACTGGTCGCGCATTACCCAACTGGCGGCGGATACACAGGCGCTGCGGGTGCGGTAAACGGCGTTTTTGTCTGCGCTTTCAGTAAGCTGCGCAGGTCCCAAAGCGGCGCTCAGGTGTTGAGCGCCGAAATGCACAAGGGGAGCGACGTGGATTGCGGACCATCCCTTCGAATGAATGGCCAGCCGCTGTCGGCTAATTGATCGACACCCTTGGGCTCTCTGGCGGCGAAGGTCGCAGGCGGAGGTCAATCTGGCTCTGATAGCAGACACCAGGTGAGCAAAAAATCGCTCGGGTTACCGAGCGATTTGGCTTTGACGGCAGTGCCCCATCAGTTGGGTTTGATCGTATAAATGCCGTTGTCCCGATCTGCACTGAAATAGACCGTGCCATCAGCCGCGACAGCCACACCCGTAGTCAAGTAAGGTGGCGGCAGACTTGGGCCGGCCTCAAAGCCGATGGGCAAGTTGGAAGCAATCACCCGCTTGTTGCCATTGGCCGGATCCACCTCGGTGAGCTGACGTTTGGCGGTTTCAGCAACAATGAATTTGCCAGACGGTGCTTGCGCCAGTCCCTCGGGGGCAGCAAGTCCCTCGGCAATGGTTTTCTGACTCCAGCTCGCAGTGTCCACGCGAATCAACCGACCCGAAAGTTCGGTGATATAGACGCCGCCATCTTTGCCGAGAATCATTTGCGTGGGCCCTTGCAAGCCCGTGACGACTTGTTTTTTGTCGCGTAAATCTGCGCCGCTCAACTGCGTCAATGCCCCGGCCGCCAACTCCAACACCAGAACCTTGCCGTCGGCCATTTCAATCGCATCCATGGGGGCGGCCAAGCCATGCGCCATAGCCTTGGTGCTTTTGTCTTTGCGGCTGAGCAACTGCACTGTGCCGGTAAACCAGCTCGACATTACATAGTGGTCCTTGGACAGCGTGACGGCAAACGGATACTCGATAGCGTCGCCATGCATCCGCGCGATATCGTTAAGTTTGCCACTGGCGGTATCGACGGAACGCAGTCCGAAGACGTGCGCAACCAACAGGGTCTTGCCATCCTCTGACAACTTGATACCGCCGGGTGCCGTCATGCCGCCCTTGGTGATTTGTGTGGTTTTACCAGAGGCTGGGTTGACCATTTGCACACCGTTATCCACCATATTTGATACATAAAGGTTGTCGTTTTTGTCTATCGCTAGGTTGTCCAGCCCAGTGTCCATTTGGGCAAGCAGTGTGCGTTTGCCATCAGCTGCGTTGACACGGTACAAGCCGCCGGTTTTGGTGTCAACGACCCAGATGTTTCCTTTGCTGTCATAGTTGGCTGCAGCCGGAACTTTGAATTCGCTGTTGATGACTTTCATTTCTCCACCAACCGGATTGACTTTGACAACTTGACCTTTGAACCACAAAGGTGCAAGGATCCAGCCATCAGCACCCACCTCAAATCCGTTCAAGCCTCCGATGTCTTTTTTGATTAGGCGGGGGGGCTGCACACCACTCACATCAATTTCCCAAAGCGCATCACCCAAGAAAACTTGGGATGCATACAACTTGCCACTCTTTTGATCGAAAGCGAGTGAGTTGATGCCCGGCAGATCCTTGGCGATAACGCGAATGGGCGCAGCGTCGTTGTCACGGATACGCAGAACACCTTGGAGAAACGAAGTCCAAGCCATTTCGCCCTTGGGTCCGATGGCGATGTCATCTGCTTGCCCTTGCGGTGCATCGACCAAAATCGTGCCTTTGCCACTTTTGAGATCCACCTGGGTAATGGACATGCCCACCACGCTGCCCGCCAGAAGTCGTCCTTGTTGGTCCACCGCCAGGCCATGAACGCCTTTGAAATTTGACGGAGCTACCAGCGCCTGCGGTGGCCCGTAGCTTTGTGCCAATGCCACGGTTGATAGCAGTGACGCTGTCAAAATGCCTGTGAGCAACACAAGTGCTCGGTTTGTCGGTAGATTCATCAAAAGGTCTCCTTTAAAAATTGATTTGACACGCGAATGAAGGCAACGAATTACAAAGGTGGCAGTCCTGTTAAACGGTGGGCATCCCCCAGCCATAGGATGGATTTTCTCTGACAGTTCCAGTTCTCAAGTGGACTGCGCCCGTGCGGATCCAGCGCTTTTTAAGAAACTCCGTGGACAGGCCCAGGATGGCTAAGGGTTGCGCCAAATTAGCGCCCACGACACAACAGGCTTCCAAACCCGGAATCATTGCCACCAAAGCCTCAATGTCTGCAGCAGCTACGTACTTACCTTTGCTCGTCCTCCACAGGTCTTCCAACTTACCAGTGAGCCTGAGATTACCCCGCGCATCCAGTGAGCCTCTGTCTCCGATGCGTAACCAGCCATCTGAGGTGAAGGCCTGGGCGCTCAATTCAGGCTCTAGGAAGTAACCCAACATCAGCCCGGCGGACCGCACTTGCACTTCGGCGCTTCGAGGGTCTGGTCGGCAGTCCACCCCATTGAGCGATGGGCCTACGCCGCTTGACAAAGGGCGCTGTACATCAGTGGAGTGGGTGTATCCCGTCTCGGTCATGCCATACAAGGCGATCAAGTCCCAACCCAATGCACCGTACCAGCGCAGCAATTCGAGTGGCATGGGCGAGGTACCACGCGCAGCCAAACGGCATTGGTCCAGACCCAAGGTGGTCAAAATGGTTTTCTGCACCCAACGATTGACCAGTGGAATTTTTAGCAATGTTTGCAGTTTGTGAGGTGACAATTTGGCGTGAACGTCCTCGTGCAACGTGTTCCAAAACACGGGAACAGAAAAGAAAAATGTGGGCCGAGCGCGTTGCATGTCCTGTGCGAATGTTTCCTGCGACTCCGCAAAAAAGACCTGCATGCCCGTGGCCAATAGCGTGTGCTCCACCAAGCGCCGTTCTGCAATGTGCGCCAAAGGCAAATAGGACAGCACCCGGTCGTTCTGGTTCAGGGGGATGCGCTGCAGCACTTGTGCACTGTGGGTTTGAAAAGTGCCAAAGCGGTGCATCACGCCTTTGGGATCACCGGTGCTGCCTGAGGTGTACATCACCGTGCACAGGGACTTGGCACGCCATTTAAACCTCACCCCAGTGGGGCTCAACCGAATGGTGACGCGTGTGCGTCGCAGGCTACACAGCCAAGGGCACGATAAGGTCGCTTTTGGGCATGGGATGCCTGATAGGCTGGCCGAGATTTGTGGCTAGTTGTTGCGCGACACCACCACCGCCCAAAGCACCGCACTGATCGGTCACCGTGAGTTGCCTGCCACCTTTGCAACTGCCGAAAAAGCGATTCGCGCTCTTCATTCATGCTTGTATGCCGTACCGTTCGACGCCAATTATCTTGGCCGTCGCGTTGAATCAGCGGTTTTGCTACCAGTGCAAACCCCTTGCCTCATGTAATTTGCTCCCCGTCGGGAGGCTGTGCGTTGCCGGTTTGAGCGACTGCCATTTGCTTTGGAATATTTGTCGGCCTTCGCAAAGAGCCAGGCTTCGATACCCGAAAAAAGACAATGATTTAAAGCAGGTGCTGAGG
>JARXAU010000192.1 GCA_029865675.1 Rhodoferax sp. | reverse complement strand
AACAAAATCTTGGCTTATCGCACCGGCCAGCCGCTCGACAAAATCGAGCGTGACACGGAACGAGACTATTACTTGTCAGCCGACGAGGCC
The DNA here is from genome assembly GCA_029865675.1 of Rhodoferax sp. GTDB lineage: Bacteria > Pseudomonadota > Gammaproteobacteria > Burkholderiales > Burkholderiaceae_C > Allorhodoferax. Next base: position 8,048 of record JARXAU010000192.1, on the reverse strand, counting down.
AAAGACTATGGTCTCGTTGACCAGGTCATTTCCAAACGGCCGTAAAAGATGGCGTAAAGCCTCACAAGCCAACGGTGTCTTTCCAAGGGAGGGACACCGTTTTTAGTTGGTTTACATTGGTTTGATACCGAAAAGGCACTTGTCCCATGGCCGAGAAAAAAGGCGCGTCGAGCGAAAAAAATCTGTATTGCTCGTTTTGCGGCAAGAGCCAGCATGAAGTTAAAAAACTCATTGCCGGACCGTCTGTTTTTGTTTGCGACGAGTGCATCGACTTGTGCAACGAAATCATCCGCGACGAAGTCCCGGCAATCACAGGGGACGCAGAGGGCCGTAGTAACTTGCCTACGCCGTCCGAAATCAAGTCCAATTTGGACAACTATGTGATTGGGCAAGAGCCCGCTAAACGCACGCTGGCTGTGGCGGTGTACAACCATTACAAGCGCCTGCGCCACCAAGAAAAAGCCAAAAAAGACGATGTTGAATTGTCTAAAAGTAACATTTTGCTGATTGGTCCCACCGGTTCTGGCAAGACTTTGCTCGCACAAACGCTGGCCCGTATGCTCGATGTGCCTTTCGTTATGGCGGATGCCACCACATTGACAGAAGCTGGATACGTGGGAGAGGACGTTGAGAACATCGTCCTTAAGCTACTGCAAAGTTGCAATTACGAGGTGGATCGCGCCCAACGCGGCATTGTCTACATTGATGAAATCGACAAGATATCGCGCAAGTCCGACAACCCCTCGATTACTCGCGATGTTTCCGGCGAGGGCGTCCAGCAGGCGCTTCTCAAACTTATTGAAGGCACGATGGCCAGCGTGCCACCTCAGGGCGGGCGCAAGCACCCTAACCAGGATTTTGTTCAGATCGACACCACCAACATCCTATTTATCTGTGGTGGCGCATTTGCGGGGCTTGAAAAAGTGATCGAGAGCCGCACCCAGTCGTCCGGAATTGGGTTTGGTGCCACTGTCATGAGCAAGGCTCAGCGCAGCCTTACTGAAGTTTTCAAGGACGTCGAGCCCGAGGACCTGATCAAGTTTGGCCTGATTCCAGAGCTGGTGGGCCGCATGCCAGTGGTTGCGACATTGGCCGAACTCACCGAGGACGCCATGGTGCAAATCCTCACGGAGCCGAAGAACGCGCTGGTCAAGCAATATGCCAAATTGATTGCACTCGAAGGCGCTGAGCTTGACATCCGTCCCGATGCACTGCGGGCCATCGCCAAGCGGGCGCTCGCCAGAAAAACGGGTGCCCGGGGGTTGCGCTCCATCTTGGAGCAGTCGCTGATTGACACCATGTACCAGTTGCCTGACAGCACCGATGTCGTGAAGGTGGTCGTTGACGCGTCCACGATCGACGACCATCACCCACCGCTACTCGTATACCGAGAGCTTGCGAAAAAGGCCTGAGCCGTGTTGCCTTGACGGCAAGCGCGTTCTGGCCCTGATCTATCGTGGCTTGCGGCGATGTTTCCGCCCTCTCTCGCGCGAATTTTGTTAAAACCTGTCCATCTCGAACAAATACTTGAGGTTTTATATGTCCGGTCACTCGCTTTTACCTGCCAGTCCCATCGAACTGCCCATGTTGCCTTTGCGCGACGTGGTGGTGTTTCCGCACATGGTGATACCGCTGTTTGTTGGTAGACCCAAAAGTATCAAAGCTTTAGAGGTGGCGATGGAGACCGACCGTCGCATCATGTTGGTGGCGCAGAAAACAGCCGCTAAAGACGAGCCTTTGGTTACTGACATGTTCGGCGTTGGGTGCGTTTCCACCATTTTGCAGATGCTGAAGTTGCCCGACGGCACGGTGAAGGTCCTGGTCGAGGGACATCAGCGCGCAACGGTGGAGAAAATTGACGACGCCGACAGCCATTTCACGGCGATGGTGACCCCTGTAGCCTTTGAAGAGGTTCTGGGCGTCGAGGACGAGAAAGACAAAGGCAGTGAAGTTGAAGCACTCCGTCGTGCAGTGATGCAGCAATTTGACCAGTACGTCAAATTGAACAAGAAGATTCCTGCTGAGATTCTTACGTCCATCGCCAGCATCGACGATGCGGGGCGCTTGGCGGACACGATTGCGGCCCACTTGCCACTGAAGCTAGAGAACAAGCAGGCCGTATTGGATCTCTCGGGCGTGAAGGCGCGCCTAGAAAACCTTTTTGAACAAATTGAGCGTGAAGTTGACATTCTGAATGTTGACAAAAAAATTCGCGGTCGTGTGAAGCGTCAGATGGAAAAGAACCAGCGCGACTTTTATCTCAATGAGCAGGTTAAAGCGATCCAAAAAGAGCTTGGCGATGGCGAGGACGGTGCGGATATTGAAGAGATCGAGAAGAAGATTAATGCGGCCAAAATGCCCAAGGAGGCACTGAAAAAGGCCGAGGGGGAGCTTAAGAAGCTCAAGCTGATGTCTCCCATGTCGGCGGAGGCCACTGTTGTGCGCAACTACCTCGACGTGCTCATCGGCCTGCCATGGACCACGAAGACAAAAATTAAACATGACCTGGGTTTTGCGGAAGATGTTCTCAACCAAGATCACTACGGCCTGGACAAGGTCAAGGACCGGATTTTGGAATATCTCGCGGTTCAGCAGCGGGTCGACAAGGTCAAGGCACCAATCTTGTGCCTTGTCGGCCCACCGGGTGTGGGAAAAACGTCCCTGGGCCAGTCCATTGCAAAGGCTACCGGACGGAAGTACGTACGCATGGCTTTGGGCGGTATGCGCGACGAAGCAGAAATTCGTGGTCACCGCCGCACCTATATTGGTGCAATGCCGGGGAAAGTCCTGCAAAGTTTGTCTAAAGTCGGGACCCGAAACCCGCTTTTTTTGCTGGATGAGATCGACAAACTCGGCACTGATTTCCGTGGTGACCCCAGCAGCGCGCTGCTTGAGGTCTTGGATCCCGAGCAAAACCATAAGTTCGGCGACCACTACGTTGAGGTCGATTACGACCTTAGCGATGTGATGTTTGTCGCCACCTCTAATTCGATGAAGATTCCCCCGGCGCTGTTGGACCGCATGGAGGTGATTCGCCTGTCCGGCTACACCGAGGAAGAGAAGGTCAACATTGCCCTCACCTACCTCTTGCCCAAGCAGTTAAAAAACAACGGCGTCAAGGAGTCAGAGCTTTTGGTTTCGGAAGCAGCCGTGCGAGACATTGTGCGGTACTACACGCGCGAGGCAGGTGTTCGCTCGCTCGAGCGCGAACTCTCCAAGATCTGCCGCAAGGTCGTTAAGGGTTTGTTGCTCAAAAAGCTGCTGCCACAGGTGAAAGTGGACGCAGACAACCTAAACGACTACCTGGGCGTGCAGAAATTTAGTTTCGGTAGAGCCGAAGAGCAAAACCAAGTCGGTCAGGTGGTGGGCCTGGCATGGACCGAAGTGGGTGGTGATTTGCTCACCATTGAGGCCGCTCTCATACCCGGAAAGGGCAACATTACGCGCACTGGCTCGCTGGGCGATGTGATGAAGGAGTCAGTGGAGGCTGCGCGGACCGTCGTTCGCAGTCGGGCCCGGCGATTGGGAATAAAGGACGAACTTTTTGAAAAACGCGATATCCATATCCATGTCCCCGACGGTGCTACCCCCAAGGATGGACCGAGTGCAGGGGCTGCCATGGCTACAGCATTTGTTTCCGCGCTGACGGGCATTGCTGTACGCGGTGATGTAGCCATGACCGGTGAGATCACGTTGCGCGGTGAAATCACTGAAATCGGCGGGTTGAAAGAAAAGTTGTTAGCGGCGCTGCGAGGAGGAATTAAAACCGTCTTGATCCCCGAGTCCAACGCTAAGGACCTGCAGGAGATTCCCGACAACGTCAAAAAGGGCCTAGAGATCATCCCCGTGCGCTGGATTGACCAAGTGTTGGAGTACGCACTCGTCTCCCAACCGGTGGCCTTGCCGGAGGAGGCCTCTTTGCCCGTGGTGGTCGCTGCGCCGGTTGACGGTGTCGAGGCGGTGCATGGCGCCGTCAAGCACTAAGGTGCTTTGACTCTTCTAAGTCTTTTATGCGAAGGTGGAAAAAGCAGCGTGAAATCTCGCTACAATATGGCGCTTGATTGCGGGAATAGCTCAGTTGGTAGAGCGCAACCTTGCCAAGGTTGAGGTCGAGAGTTCGAGACTCTTTTCCCGCTCCACATTGCGCAAAGGGAAGCGAGTTGCTTCCCTTTTTCGTTGTTGAAAGTCCTGGTGAAGGTGTGTTTTGGGCGCGGTAGCAAAGCGGTTATGCCCCGGATTGCAAATCCGGTCAGTCCGGTTCGACTCCGGACCGCGCCTCCACAAATCTATCCTTTTATCGCCAACGCCGTCCAGACTGCGGCGGATATGCGCGAAAATACGATCTGCCGCCCGAGTGGTGAAATAGGTAGACACATCGGACTTAAAATCCGCCGCTTCGTGAATAACGGGCGTACCGGTTCGATTCCGGTCTCGGGCACCAACACTAAAAATTGCCAAAAACGCGCAATTTTTCACTCCGGAAAAACCGAAACAGCGCAACTTTTGCGCTTTTCGTTTTGCGCTAAAACCTCGATAATCCTACAATAACGGCTGCACGGAATGGCAGTAAGCGTTTTCAGTCCAACGCAGCCTCTGGTCGAGGCTCCATAAACTTTCTACCTCTCAGATCAGTGAAGATTTACGGGCATCTTAAAATTTATACGAAACTTTAAGAACTGCGATCAAGCAATGCTAAAAACTCTGAAAATACTGCTGCTGACACTTTGGTTACAAGTTGGCGTAGTATGGGCGGGCTATGTCGAGGAGGCTGATGCAGCAATGGCTAAAAAAGACTACGCAACGGCACTCAAGAAGTATCGACTTGCTGCTGCTAAGAAAAACGCCTATGCCCAATATAAAATAGGGAATCGATATAGCGTCGGCCTTGGTGTAAAAAAAAATCTCACCGAAGCGGCACGTTGGTACAAGTTGGCTGCGACGCAAGGAAATGCAGATGCGCAATTGAACCTTGCGACTATGTATGACAGCGGGCAAGGCGTAGAAAAAAATCCTGCTGAAGCAGTGCGTTGGTACAAACTAGCGGCAGCACAAGGAAAAATAAAGGCTCAGTTAAATCTTGCGATAAGTTATCACTTCGGGCAAGGTGTGGGGCAGGACTACACGGAAGCGATGCGTTGGTACAAATTGGCCGCTACTCAAGAGAATGCAGCCGCGCAATTCAATCTTGGAACGATGTACAGCAACGGCGAAGGAGTGGAAAAAGACTTCGCTGAAGCGTTGCGTTGGTACAAACTAGCCGCTCAGAAGGGGGATGTAAGTGCTCAGCTAATCCTCGCGAATAGTTATGCCTTTGGGCAAGGTGTGGTGCAGGATTACACGGAAGCAGTAACTTGGTACAAATTGGCTGCTGCGCAAAAAGATGCAACCGCACAGTTCAATCTCGCGACGATGTATGACGAAGGGCAAGGGGTAGCCCGGGACTATACCGAAGCGATGCGTTGGTACAAATTGGCTGCGGCTCAAGGTAAGGCCAGCGCACAATCCAATCTTTCACTCATGTACTTCAACGGACAAGGTGTTGCGCAAGATTACGTGCGCGCGCACATGTGGAGCAATTTATCATCAATAAACAGCGATGCATTTAAGAAGAAGCGAGACGCAATCGCTGAAAAGATGACTGCACAACAGATAGCAGAAGCGCAAAAACTCGCCCGTGAATGTCAATTACGTAACTTAAAGAACTGCGATTAACTCTTGAACGACAAGTGATAGTGATTGCAACAATGACACGCCGGAATTATATTGGTGGAGGACTTGAGGGCAGACTTGTTAGCAACTAGGGGCTTGGATAGTCAGTCACCATTTTGGTGCGCACGCGGGTTAGGGAGATGCGGCAGAATTGGGCACTCGAATGGTGTGATAATCGTCCGGCAGGCGAACTTTTTTGAAACCACCGTCTGCATAGAGGCCCTGAGCACGCTTCGCTTTTTGTACGTACGAGTTTTTAGGGGTGGAGTCTTTTTACGATTTGCCTCATCGCGGATAACGGGCTTGCCGGGTCGATTTCTGTTTCTGGACCAGTTCGATCTGACGATTTGAAGCTGGGCATTGCGTCATTTTTTGCTTCGTACATGATTTACCATCTGCCACATGCCACGCCACAAAACGCCATTTGAAATTCATGTCCACGGACAACTTGCTTTGGTGGCCGAGGCGACCTTTGAATCGGTTCAAGATGCGTTGAAGCCGCTTTGGAAATACACCGGCGCAAAAGGCTTAGCAAACGCAGCTAGCAGCGTTTATGAGGACGAGCCGGGTATTTCATTCAACCCACAGGAGCATCTGTTGCAAATGTGTTGGACAGTAGCGGGTGGTGATGATTTTCGTCAGGCGCTCGACGAAGTTTGCATGAACCTTAACGAGATCGCCTCAGCGGGCACGGCGATTGAAGTTACGTTCTATGACACTGAATTTGACAATGAGGAAGATGATCCAATCGAGGGCGAGTCGCGCGATGACTTTTTGATGCTTTTTGTAGGACCTAATCCTGCGGCGATTATGCAGGTCCAGCGCGACTTATTGGTACAAGACCTGGTGGGCATGATGGAGCGCCATTTCGATGGTGCTGAACTCGGGGGTGTGGTCGCAGAGGTGGACAAACTGTTTGCCCAGCGCTTTGACGCATTGGTAAGTTCTCTGGAGATTGGCAAACCGCCACGCGGACCCGGCAGCGGGTTTGGGAGCGGTCACGGCGGCGGCCGCAAGCCGCGCCATTTGCATTAACTTTCATCAGGGTGCAGAGCGCCACCCCATCATGAAAGCTCTTTCACGTTAAGACCCATCAATTGCAGCCCTGGCGGGCTGCAATTGTTTGTGGGTCAGCAGCCTCGGGTGATCGGCATTTCCACTTCTTTGGGGTTGACTGCGTACTTGCCCAACTCCAGCTTGGCAATCGCGTTGCGGTGCACCTCGTCCGGGCCGTCTGCAAAGCGAAGGGTACGGGCGCTGGTGTAGCTGTAGGCCAGCGGAAAGTCATTGCACATGCCGCCGCCGCCATGCACTTGCATGGCCCAGTCGATCACCTCGCAGGCCATGCTGGGTGCCACGACTTTGATCATGGCGATTTCATTTTTGGCAAATTTGTTACCGCCGACGTCCATCATCCACGCCGCCTTGAGCGTGAGCAGGCGCGCCATGTCGATCTTGCAGCGGGATTCTGCGATGCGTTCCTGGGTGACGGTCTGCGCTGCGACGGTCTTGCCGAACGCAACACGCGATGAGGCGCGCTTGCACATCAGCTCCAGAGCCCGTTCGGCCAAACCAATCAAGCGCATGCAGTGGTGAATACGTCCAGGTCCGAGGCGTCCTTGGGCGATCTCAAACCCACGGCCTTCGCCCAGCAATATATTTCCCACGGGCACCTGCACGTTCTGGAACAACACCTCCATATGGCCGTGCGGCGCGTCGTCGTAGCCAAACACCGTGAGCGGGCGCACGATGGTGATGCCCTTGGTATTGGCGGGCACCAGCACCATGCTTTGCTGCGAATGGCGGGCTGCCTCGGGGTCCGTCTTGCCCATTACGATGTAGACAGAGCAGCGGGGGTCACCCGCGCCCGAGGTCCACCACTTGCGGCCGTTGATGACGTATTCGTCGCCCTCGCGCTCAATGCTGGTGGCAATATTCGTGGCGTCGCTGGAGGCGACGTCGGGTTCGGTCATGGCAAAGGCGGAGCGAATCTTCCCTTCTAGCAGCGGCTTGAGCCACTGCCGCTTGGCATCGTCGGAACCATAGCGAGCGATCGTTTCCATATTGCCGGTGTCGGGGGCAGAGCAGTTGAACACTTCGCTGGACCACATGACGCGGCCCATGATTTCGGCCAATGGCGCGTATTCTTGGTTGGTCAACCCCGCACCATGGTAGCCCGAAGCTTCAGCGCTATCGACGGGCAAAAACAGGTTCCACAGACCGGCGCTTTGTGCCTTGGGTTTTAGGTTCTCGATGGTTTGCAGCGGCGTCCAGCGCTTTCCAGCAGCGGTATTGGCCTCAATTTCGGCGTGGTAGGCAGCTTCGGCAGGGTAAATGTG
>JARXAU010000181.1 GCA_029865675.1 Rhodoferax sp. | reverse complement strand
AGATTGCACTGTGATACGGCTCCACAGACCCTGCAAATTTTCCAGACCGTGTTTTTGCAGCCAAGGTTGCAACTTACCGTCGGTTTTCAGGCGCTCTTGCAAGGCCTTGAGCGCCTCCAGGCGGGCGGACACATCGGCCTGGCGCGCCGACTCGGTGTTGAGCTGCTGCTGCTGGGCGCGCCGCGCGTCTTCCAGTTGGGGCAAGGTCGACTGCAACTCTTCCAGCCGGGCTGCAGCCACTTGCGCGGACTCTTGCGCGCTGTCCCAGTCTTGCTGCAATTGCGCCAGCCGGGCCTCGTCGGTCGCAGCCAAGCCCTTGCGGTCGGCCGCCAAGCGTTCCCGGCGGGCGCTGAGTTGGCGGCTTTGCTCGGTGACGCTGCGTTGCTCTGCCGCCAGCACGCCCAGTGCCTGCTGCACTTGCGCCACGCTGCTGCGCTGGGCATTGGCCAGACCCTGGGCGCGTTGCACGGCGTCTTCTAGCTCGGGCAGTTGCTGGGCCTGGTCTTCCATTTGCGCGGCCAGCAGCTCGGCCTGGTCCTCGCCCACGGTGCTCAATTCGGACAGGCGTTGGCTTTCTTCGAGCGCCTCGTCCTTGCGCTGCGCCCATTGCATGATTTGCTCGTTCAGGGTGACGAGCCGCTGCTCCACCCGCTGGCGCCCTTCCACTACAAAGCGAATTTCGGCCTCCAGGCGGCCCACTTCAGTGCTGGCCTCGTACAGCAAGCCCTGCACTTGATTGACCTGGTCGCCCGCAGCGTAGTGCGCCTGACGCACCGACTCCAAATCGGCCTCAATGTTGCGCAAATCGGCCATGCGCGACTCCAGCGCAATCACGGCGCTTTGGGCATCGGCCTGCACCTTGGCCTGTTCGGCCTGGGCCTCCGCGCGCTTGAGGTACCACTGCTGGTGCTGCTTGAGCGTGACGTCCGCCTGCAAGGCCTTGTAGCGCAGTGCCACTTCGGCCTGCTTTTCCAGCTTTTCCAGGTTGAGGTTGAGCTCGCGCAGGATGTCTTCGACGCGCGTCAGGTTGGCGCGGGTGTCACCCAGGCGGTTTTCCGTCTCGCGGCGGCGTTCCTTGTATTTGGACACGCCTGCGGCCTCCTCCAAAAACAGGCGCAGCTCTTCGGGCTTGGACTCGATGATGCGGCTGATGGTGCCCTGGCCGATGATGGCGTAGGCGCGTGGCCCCAGGCCGGTGCCCAAAAACACGTCTTGTACATCGCGCCGGCGCACCGGCAGGTTGTTAATGAAGTAACTCGACGTGCCGTCGCGCGTCAGCACCCGGCGCACGGCAATTTCTCCAAACTGGCCCCATTGGCCCCCGGCGCGGTGATCGGCGTTGTCAAACACCAGTTCTACGCTGGCGCGGCTGGCGGGCTTGCGGGTGGAGGTGCCGTTGAAAATCACGTCCTGCATGGACTCGCCGCGCAACTCGCTGGCGCGGCTCTCGCCCAAAACCCAGCGCACCGCATCCATGATATTGGACTTGCCGCAGCCGTTAGGCCCGACCACGCCTACCAACTGGCCAGGGAGCAAAAAATTGGTCGGCTCTACAAAGGACTTGAAACCGGAGAGCTTGATCGAATTGAGGCGCACTGCGGGGGGATGGGGCTAGGCGGATGTAGGGAGGATCAAATTCGTCCCGGAAAAGGCATCTGAAACGCGTCGAATGATACTGCGTGGCACCCGCACAGCCCGCCCTTGCAGGGCCACCCACAAGGCTACCCATGCGTCGACTAGGCCGCAGTCGGTTGAGCCATGTAGTGCGCCGCCTCCTCGCCAAGGCACTGCAACGCAGGCACGAGCGCCGCATAGCCCGCTACGACAACTTGGTTGGCGCCACCTCGGCAAAGGCGCTCCACACGGGCGAGTTCTTCCACCAAAGGAGCAAAACAAAACACCGGAACAAAGCCCTTGAGTGAATGCAGGCGCTGCGCCGCCTCAGCGAAATCGCCCTGGGCCAACAAATGAGCGGTTTCGGGCACTTCTTTAGCCAAGGTGGCGCATAACACCGGCAGCAAGACCTGCACACCCTGGCGGTCGCCAAGAAACTCCAAAGCACCCAAGAGGTTGAAACAGGTGTAATCGCGAGCCGCCGCCGTGCCAGATTGCATTGAAATGTTCCCTCCTATTTCCTCGTTGCCCAGGCTTGGAGCTCCGCAACCCAAAGCTTCCAACAATTCAAGTTTAACGACCAATCAAGGATAATCGCGGGCTATGAATCCCCACCTGTCGCTCTTGCAAGCCTACCCATTTGAGCGCCTGCGTCGGCTTTTTGCCACCATCACACCCAACCCAGATCTGCGCCCCATCAGTCTTGGAATCGGGGAGCCACGCCACGCCACGCCAGCATTGATTCAACAGGCCTATTGCGACGCCATCATGGGCGGTGGCTTGGCCAGCTACCCGGCAACCCTAGGCGAGTTGCCACTGCGCCAGGCCATTGCCCACTGGCTGCAGCGCCGCTACTCGCTCAGTGTGAACGCCGCAACCCAAATTTTGCCGGTCAATGGCTCGCGCGAGGCCTTGTTTGCCTTTGCCCAAACCGTGCTCGCGCCCTCCCAAGATCAAGCCCGACCACTGGTGGTCTGCCCCAATCCTTTCTATCAAATTTACGAAGGCGCCGCGCTCCTGAGTGGCGCTGAGCCCTATTTTGTAGCTTCAAACCCCCAACGCAACTTTGCTTCGGACTGGGCCAGCGTGCCCGATACCGTTTGGGCACGTACCCAGCTTCTGTTTGTGTGCAGCCCAGGCAACCCGGCGGGCGCGGTAATGCCTCTGTCGGAGTGGAAGCTGTTGTTTGATCTGAGCGACCGCTACGGCTTTGTGATTGCATCGGACGAGTGCTACAGCGAAATCTATTTCCGCGACGAGCCGCCGCTGGGTGGCCTGGAGGCGGCGGCAAAACTGGGCCGCAGTGATTTCAAAAACCTGGTGTCCTTCACCAGCTTGTCCAAACGCAGCAATGTGCCGGGTATGCGCAGCGGCTTTTGCGCGGGCGACGCGGCGCTGATCCAGCAATTTTTGCTCTACCGCACCTACCACGGCAGTGCCATGAGCCCGGTGGTGCAAAGCGCCAGCATCGCGGCCTGGAACGACGAAGCGCATGTGGAGGAAAACCGCGCGCTCTACCGCCAAAAATTTGCCCAGATCACGCCCCTGCTGGCCACGGTGCTGGACGTTGCCTTGCCAGACGCGGGCTTCTATTTGTGGGCAGCGGTCAAGGGCAGCGACGAAGATTTCGCCCGCGACCTGTACGCTGCCTACAATGTGACGGTCTTGCCCGGCTCGTATTTGGCGCGCGAGGGCCACGGCCACAACCCGGGTGCCGGACGCATTCGCATGGCACTGGTGGCACAAACCGACGAATGTTTGGAAGCCGCCCAGCGCATCGTGGCGTTTGTGCAAGCCCGCAACCAAAGCCCCTAACGCAGCACGCAGCACGCGGCAAAGCAAGTCCTTTCCACCACTCCCGACAACACCTCATAACACTCCGTAGCGACACGCACCATGACCCAGCAACTCCAAACCATCCTCGACGCCGCGTGGGAAAACCGCGCCAACATCTCCATCCAATCCGCACCCAAAGAAGTGGCGGACGCTGTGGAACACGTCATCTCCGAACTCAACAGCGGCGCCCTGCGCGTGGCGACCCGCGATGGCGTGGGCCAATGGACCACGCACCAGTGGATCAAAAAAGCGGTGTTGCTGAGTTTTCGGCTCAAGGACAACGCGCTCATTCAGGCAGGCGACCTGGGCTTTTACGACAAAGTGCCCACCAAATTTGCCGGCATGACGGAGGCCGAAATGAAGGCCACCGGCGTGCGCGTGGTGCCCCCTGCCGTTGCGCGGCGCGGCAGTCACATTGCCAAGGGCGTGATTTTGATGCCCTCTTACGTCAACATTGGTGCCTATGTGGACGAAGGCACCATGGTTGACACCTGGGCCACTGTGGGCTCGTGCGCCCAAATCGGCAAAAACGTGCATTTAAGCGGCGGCGTAGGCATTGGCGGTGTGTTGGAGCCCATGCAGGCCGGCCCCACCATCATTGAAGACAACTGCTTCATCGGCGCGCGCTCCGAAGTGGTCGAGGGCGTCATCGTGGAAGAAAATTCGGTCATCTCCATGGGCGTGTACCTGGGCCAGAGCACCCCGATTTATGACCGCGCCACCGACACGGTGAGCTACGGACGCATCCCCTCGGGCTCGGTGGTGATTAGCGGCAGCTTGCCCAAGAACGAGGGCAAATACAGCCTGTACGCCGCCATCATTGTCAAGCGTGTGGACGCGCAAACCCGCGCCAAAACCTCGCTCAACGACTTGCTGCGCGACTGATTTCCCCACCACGCCGCCACATTACGGGAGTAGCTTTCGTTGACGCAGACCACCAAAAGTGCCGTTTTGGAGCGCATGCTGCGCTACATGGTGGACAAGCGCGCCTCCGACCTGTACCTGTCTGCAAACTGCCCACCGCTCATCCGAAAAAACGGGCTTTGTGTGCCAATTACCAGCCAGCCTCTGGGTATTGACGCGCCGCGCGAACTGCTCGAAGGCATGGCGCCGCCAGAGCGCATGGAAGAATTACGCAGGACCAACGAACTGAGCATGGTGGTCGGACTGGAGGGGCTCGGACGCTTTCGCATCAGCGCCTTTCTCCAACGGGGCACGGTGGCTGTGGTGATTCGTTATGTGCCTATCAATATTCCGGCTTTGCAGGACAGCCCTTTGCCCAAAGTCTTGCGACAGTTGGTCATGGAGCGGCGCGGATTGGTGTTGTTGGTAGGCGCATCTGGTGCTGGAAAAAGCACCACCCTGGCCTCAATGATCGACTACCGCAACGAGCATCTCTCGGGCCACATACTGACATTTGAGAACCCGATCGAATTTGTGTTTCAGCACAAGATGTCGGTGGTCAACCAGCGCGAAATTGGTTCGGACACGGTGTCGATGGAGCTGGCGCTTAAAAACGCATTGCACCAAGCGCCAGACGTGATTTTCATTGGAGAGATTCGCGACCAGGAAACGATGTCGGCTGCGCTAGGTTACGCGCAATCGGGGCATTTGTGCCTCTCGACACTGCACGCCAACAACAGCTACCACGCGCTGAACCGCATTTTGGGCTTTTATCCCGCCTCGTCCCGCGAGGCGGTGCAGCGTGACGTCTCCGTGGGCCTCAAGGCCTTGGTGTCGCAGCGCTTGGTGCGCACGACGAGCGGCCAGCGGATGCCTGCCTGCGAAGTGATGGTCAACACCGTGCGCGTTGCCGAACTGATTCAGAGCGGCAACTTTACGGAAATACCCAATGCCATGGAACAGTCAATCTCACTGGGCTCACAGTCCTTTGAGCAAGACCTAGCAAGAATGATCTCCGACGGAACGGTGGAACAAAGCGAGGGCTTGGCCAACGCCGACTCTGCTTCCAACCTGTTGTGGCGCTTGCAAAACAGCGAGCAGGCGTCAAGCGCCGCTACTGCAGCCAAGCGACCCGATGAACCGCCATTTACCCTGACGCTCGGCCTTTAATGTCCCTCTCTGCCAACGCCACTTTGCAGCTCACCGAGCAGTTGCTCGCCCTGCCCTCGGTCACTCCGAAAGACGGCGGCTGTCAGCCGCTGATTGCGCAGCGGCTGACCGTTCTGGGCTTTGTGTGTGAGACGCTGGAAAGCGGCCCGGTTGATTGTCGGGTCAGCAACCTCTGGGCCCAACGCAAGGCCAGCGATCCCGCTGGCGCAAATGGAGCGGCCAAAACCCTGGTTTTCGCCGGCCACACCGACGTGGTGCCCACTGGCCCGCTGGCGCAGTGGGACAGCGCGCCGTTTAGCCCCAGCCACCGCGACGGCAAGCTCTATGGCCGGGGCGCGAGCGACATGAAAACGTCCTTGGCGGCTTTCGTGGTGGCCATTGAACAGTTTTTGGCCCTTGCGCCAAACCCTGCGCTGAACATCGCCCTGCTGCTTACCAGCGATGAAGAAGGCTCGGCCGTGGACGGAACCGTGGTCGTTTGCAACGCACTGAAAGCGCGCGGCGAAGTGCTGGACTTCTGCATCGTGGGCGAACCCACCTCGGTGGAGCGCACCGGCGACATGATCAAAAACGGCCGACGCGGCACCATGAGCGGCAAGCTCACCGTCAAAGGCGTGCATGGCCACATCGCCTACCCCCACTTGGCGGACAACCCCATACACCGTGCCATGCCAGCCTTGGCCGAGCTGGTGGCAGTGCGCTGGGACGAAGGCAACGCCTATTTCCCGCCCACCAGCTGGCAGATCAGCAATATGCACGGCGGCACCGGTGCGAGCAATGTGATTCCGGGCGAAGCGGTGATTGACTTTAACTTCCGCTTTTGCACCGAATCCACGCCTGAGTCACTCCAAACCCGCCTGTGCGCCGTGCTGGATCGCCACGCCCTGAACTACGACCTGAAGTGGACGATTGGCGGTCTGCCCTTCCTCACACCACCGGGTACGCTGGTGGACGCGGTGCGCGACGCGATTCGCGATGAAACCGGCCTGGAAACCCAGCTCTCCACCACCGGCGGCACCAGCGACGGGCGCTTTTTGGCGCAGATTTGCTCCCAGGTGATCGAACTGGGACCGCCCAATGCCAGCATCCACAAGATCAACGAATACGTGGCGCTGGCCGACATTGAGCCGCTGAAGAACATCTACCGCCGCGTGCTGGAGCGCTTGCACCAGCAGGCCCATGCATGACGCTGCTGCCACTCATAGACGCCTGCGCCCAGCAACTCGCAGCCGCCGGTGTTTCCTTTGGCCACGGCACCACCAACGCCCATGACGAGGCCGCCTGGCTGGTGCTCTGGCAACTCGGCTTGCCGCTGGACACGCAGCTCGTGGGCGACCAAGCCCAAGCCGACACGCCCGTAGCCCAAGAGAAACAAGCCCTGGTGCACGCCCTGGTGGCAGAACGCATCCGCAGCCGCAAGCCTGCTGCCTACTTGACCCACGAGGCCTGGTTGCAAGGCTTTGCGTTTTACGTGGACGAACGCGCCATCGTGCCGCGCTCGCTCATTGCCGAGCTGCTGGTGGACGGCGGCATGGACTACTTTTTGCGCCTCTCCACGCACAAGGTGCTGGACTTGTGCACCGGCAACGGCAGCTTGGCAGTAATTGCGGCCAGCGTGTTTCCGGACGTGGTGGTCACGGCCAGCGACCTCTCAGCCGATGCGCTGGCGGTGGCCCGCATCAACGTGGACAAGCATGATTTGCAAGACCGCATCACCCTGGTGCAGTCCGACGGCTTGCGCGCGCCAGAACTGGCCGCCTGCGGCCCGTTTGACCTGATTGTGTGCAACCCGCCCTATGTCAATGCCCACAGCATGGCCGCCCTGCCCGCCGAATACCGCGCCGAGCCCGCCTTGGCGCTGGACGGCAATGCCAGCGGTGGCAGCGATGGCATGGACTTTGTGCGCACCCTCTTGCAAGAGGCGGGCGCACACCTGAACCCCCAGGGGGTGCTGGTGCTGGAAATCGGCAACGAGCGCCCCTACTTTGAAGCCGCATTTCCCTCGCTGGAAGTGATTTGGCTGGAAACCAGCGCGGGCGAGGACCAGGTCCTGCTTGTGACCCGCGAAACCCTTTACCCATGATTACTTTAAAAAACGTGACCTTGCGCCGCAGCGCCAAGGTCTTGCTGGAACACGCCTCGGTCACCCTGAACCCCGGGGAAAAAGTCGGCCTGGTCGGGCGCAACGGCGCAGGCAAGTCGTCTCTGTTTGCCTTGCTCAACGGCAATTTGCACGAAGACGCGGGCGAGTACTACATCCCCACCCAATGGCGCATGGGCCAGGTGTCGCAGGACATGCCCGAGACCGAGCAAAGCGCCACCGAGTTTGTCATTGAAGGCGACACCGTGCTCAACGCGGCGCGCGACGAAGTCAAGGCCTCAGAGGCCACCGACGACGGCGATCGCATGGCCAACGCCTATATGGCGCTCTATGACGCGGGCGAGCACGACGCGCCCTCGCGCGCCCAAGCCCTGATCTTGGGCCTGGGCTTCAAAAGCACCGAGCTGGAGAACCCGGTCAACAGCTTCTCCGGCGGCTGGCGCATGCGTTTGCAGTTAGCGCGCGCGCTAATGTGCCCGTCCGACCTGCTGCTGCTGGACGAACCCACCAACCACTTGGACTTGGACGCCCTGGTGTGGCTGGAGGCCTGGCTCAAGCGCTACGAAGGCACCATGGTCGTGATCAGCCATGACCGGGAGTTTTTGGACGCGGTGACCAACGTCACGCTGCATATCGATGCGGGCAAGCTGGTGCGCTATGGCGGCAACTACAGCAAGTTCGAGGACATGCGCGCCGAGCAGATGGAGTTGCAACAAAACGCCTTCTCCAAGCAGCAAGACAAAATTGCCCACCTGCAAAAGTTCATCGCCCGCTTCAAGGCCAAGGCCAGCAAGGCCAAGCAGGCGCAAAGCCGCGTCAAGGCCCTGGACCGGATGGAAAAAATTGCCCCGCTGCTGGCCGACGCCGACTTCACCTTCGAGTTCAAAGAGCCGGCCAATCTGCCCAACCCCATGCTGTCCATGTCGGGCGTGAGCTTTGGCTACCCGCCGCCTGCCGACGCGCCGGACGGCACGCCGCCCACGGTGATTGTGCAAAACGTCAGCCGCTCGGTGCTGGCCGGGCAGCGCATCGGCATTTTGGGCGCCAATGGCCAGGGTAAATCGACGCTGGTCAAGACGGTGGCGCGCGACTTGGCGCCTATAGGCGGTGAGGTGACCGAGGGCAAGGGGCTGAACATTGGCTACTTTGCCCAGCAAGAACTCGACGTGCTGCGACCGGCCGACACGCCGCTGGAACACATGACTCGCCTGGTCAAGGAAATGACCGCCGAGGGCCGCATTGCAGGCCAAGCCACGCGCGAGCAAGACTTGCGCAGCTTTTTGGGCACCTTTAACTTTGGCGGCGACATGGTCAAGCAGGCCGTGGGCAGCATGAGCGGCGGCGAAAAAGCGCGCCTGGTGCTGTGCATGATTGTCTGGCAGCGGCCCAATTTGCTGTTGCTGGACGAACCCACCAACCACCTGGACCTCGCCACCCGCGAGGCACTGGCCATGGCGCTCAATGAGTTTGAAGGCACGGTGATGCTAGTCAGCCACGACCGCGCCTTGCTGCGCTCGGTGTGCGACGAGTTCTGGATGGTGTCGCGCGGCGGTGTCGCGCCCTTTGACGGCGACCTGGACGACTACCAGCGCTACCTGCTCGACGAGGCCAAACGCCAGCGCGAAGCCATCAAGGAAGCGCAAAACCAGCTCAATAAGCAGCAGGCCAAGGCGTCTGCCAAACCGGCCAAACCCGCTTCGGCCAGCCCTGACGAGCGGCGCAAGTGGACCACTGAGATTGCCCGCCTTGACGCCCGCATCGCCACGGTCAGCGCCGAGGGCGCTGCGCTGGAGGGCAAGCTCAGCCTAAGCCCCCTGCCCCACGAGATTGCAGAACTGGGGAAACGGCTCAAGAGCGTGAATGACGAGCTCAAAAAACTAGAGGACGCATGGCTCGCGGCGACGGAAGCGCTCGAATCAGCGAACGCCTGAGGGCTTGCCGTCATCGTTTATTTGCGGGCAGCGCTGGCCGGTTTTTCCTCTTTCGGTGTCTCTTTTTGACCGTCTTTGCTCGGTGCAGGGCTGGCTTTGACAAGCAGCGTTTTGCAGACTTTGGTCGCAGGCTTCTTATTCGTTGGCTCGGTCATTTCACAGACCCGCTCCACCTTGTAAGCCAGCGCATTGCCCGCGGGGCAAAGGCATAACAAGGAGACGACAGTCACCATGCTGAGCTGAGTCATGCGGGTTGGGGTGAAGATAGCGTGCGATTGCATGGGATAAAGGTAAATGCGAAGCTGAAGAGTTAGGTTAACAGTTTTGAGAAGACCCAGGATTTTTGCAAAGAACCATGGGTGTTACCGAAATAGACTCAGTCTTTTTTGCTCACCCGCCAAACCACATTGCCCACATCGTCAGCCACCAGCAGCGCGCCTCGCTGGTCCAGCGCAACGCCCACCGGCCGACCGTAGGCCTTGCCCTCAGCACTGAGGAAGCCAGTGAGCAAATCAACAGGCATGGCGTTGGGCTGACCGTCTTTGAAACGCACAAACACCACCTTGTAGCCACTGTGCGGCTCGCGGTTCCAGGACCCGTGCTCGCCGATGAACATGCCTTTGGCAAATGGCGCGCCCAGCGCATTGCCCTCGGCCCAGACCAAACCCAATGCTGCGACGTGGGCGCCCAAGGCGTAGTCAGGGACGACCGCCCGCGCCACCAGGTCTGCGCGCTGGGGCGCCACCCGTGTGTCGACGTTCCTACCAAAGTAGCTGTAGGGCCAGCCGTAAAAGCCGCCGTCGCGTACCGACGTCAAAAAGTCAGGCACCAGGTCATTGCCCAACTCGTCACGCTCGTTCACCACCGTCCACAAGGCACCAGTGGCGGGCTCCCAGGCCATGCCGATGGGGTTGCGCAAGCCGGTGGCAAAGAGGCGGTGGCTGCCGGTGGCAGCGTCCACCTCCCAAATGGCGGCACGACCGACTTCAAGGTCCATGCCACGTTCGGCAATATTGCTGTTGGAGCCTACGGTCACATAAAGCAGCCGACCGTCCGGGCTGGCTATGAGGTTTTTGGTCCAGTGGTGGTTGATCGGGCCTGCTGGCAAATCCACCACCTTGGTGCCCGGCGCATCGATGCGAGTGTCTCCCGTCGCATAAGCGAAGCGCAGCACGGCGTCTGTATTGGCTACGTACAAATGGTCCCCTACCAAGGCTATGCCAAACGGGGAGTTCAGGCCGTCGAGCAGCACAGTTCGCACATCGGCGACGCCGTTACCGTCGGTATCGCGCAGCAAGGTAATGCGGTTGGCACTGCGAACAGTGGCGCCAGCGCGCGCCATGACGGGACCCGCGATCCAGTCTTTCAGGCCCTGGCTTCCACGCGGCTTGGGAGGCGCGTTGGTCTCCGCCACCAGTACGTCGCCGTTGGGCAGCACGTACAACCAGCGCGGGTGGTTCAGGCCGCGTGCAAACGCTTCCACCCCCAACCCCACAGCCGCTTGTGGCGCAGCGCCCTGAGGCCAACCCCGTGCTGGCGCTATGTTCACTGTGGGGAGCAA
>JARXAU010000029.1 GCA_029865675.1 Rhodoferax sp. | reverse complement strand
ATGAAAAGACATACGTAGAACAGTCCCTGACATCGCCAGATGGGATGACAATTTTTCCCATGAAGCGCAAATGGATTTCATTTCTGTTCAACAGGGGTAACTCCGACCCCAAGGCTGTTCCTGAAAAGAATAACAAGACCAGTACGGACCCTAGTCTGGACCGTCCTGCGGCCATTTACCCGCCCGATGACCCCGGTCTTGCGGCACGCAGCACGGAGCACTTGTTGGAAAGTAGCAAAGTGCAGCTCAGCCGACTTCGCCTTCATGCAGCGTGCGATCCAGATCAGTTTGATACACGCTATCTTGGGCCGATTAAGCGATTGACCGGGCACGTGAACGTGCTCCCGGGGTCCGCGACCTCGGTTTTTGCTGGAGAGGCAGGTCTTTTGCGAGCAGCCCTGGAGATGTCTTTTTTTTGCTTCCAAGCCTCCGACGGACGAATCTTCACTGGCGCAGAGACTGTGGAGGTGCGCCAACGCCTTGAGCCGCGCTGGCGCTATGTCTGCTTCCTTGCTGGATTGTTGTACCCGATAGGCATTCCGATGTCGCGGATGGTAATCACCACACGTGCCGGAAGAACTTGGCCAAAGTACCAATCCGAACTTTCTGCCTGGATGCATGAAACAGGCGCCGAGCGAATCTACGTGAACTGGCCAGATGATGCACAGATCGACACAAAGAAGTTACTTGGGCCCGCACCCTACTCGGCGGCCATCGTGCAGACCATTGCCGGCGCTGAAAATCTAGGTTGGCTCGAAGAGGGCTCACCCGAAATGGTGAAGGCCCTCTTTGCACTGGTTTCCGGGTACGGTGCACCGCGGATAGCAGAAGAAGTTGTGACGACAATGTGGACGAAGGTCATCGAGAGAGAAGAGTTACGGAGACCACAGGCCTACGGTCGACTGGTAATCGGGACCCATTTAAGTCCCCATCTTGTCGATGCTATGCGCGCGCTTGTTGCCAGTGGCAATTGGAAGCCCAATGAAGGGCCTCTGGTGGTAGATGCGACTGGCGTCTATTTGGTTTGGCCTGGGGCAGGTGATGCCATCATCCAGCAAGGCGCTCGTGACGGTAGGGATGGGTGGCCTTCATCCGTAGCCTCGTTGGCCGATGTACTTCGGCAAGATGGGATTGTGGAGAGCACGGCTGGTAATGACCTCGGATTAGCCGAAGTGATCGACAGGCAAGGCGCAATCCACTTGGCCTATAAGTTGAAAAAGCCCGGGCTGGTACTTGATGGCTACGAGCCGACACAATACCTCGCAGACTCGCCAAAACGGTTGTCAGTTGTTCTTGACCGCGACCCGCTGGCCAAGGCAGAAGCAAGGGTTGCAGGCAACCTTCAAGCGGTCAAACCCGCAAGAAGTGAAAGCCAGGATTTATCGACGGTCATTCCTGCAATCAATGTAGATTCAAAGTCAGAGTCAGACGGGCATACGCCACACGATCAGTCCTATCCGATTTCAGACAGCGAGGAGGATGAGACTAAAACTATTGATAACGCTGCGGGACCGGAAAGGGGTCGATCCGAAACCCGAGACGAACCATCAATTCCGTCTAAGCGCAAGAGCGCACCTTTGACCCCAGTAAACACGTCCTTGCTCAGGGAGGCGAATGAGGTCAAATTCAGCGATCTTGTTCCGGGGGAGATCCGATCGGAAATAAGAAACTCCCTCGCAGTTGAATTGCTCGGTAAGGTGATCAAGGCCTGGCGGGCAAGAGGCACGGACAGTCCGAACATGCGCATGACGGATGCCGGTGCTGCGATCTCCCTCGATTTCCTGTCCACGCTGGTGCGAAACATTCCAGATTTTGTCAATGAAATGGCCGCTGCTGGTCTGATTTATTCGCCTGCAGACAGACCAGGGTTGAAAGTCCATAAGGTGGCGATACCGGAGGGGTCTAGACCCAAGGACGCAATCATTGTTTCCCGCTATGGGTGTAAAAAGTTGGAGTTCTAAATGGCAGAACGCCGCTTTGAGCAACTTCTTCGGGCCCCATATGAGGCCAGAGCTGCAGCAGTGTGGGCTTTCGCGGCTCTGTGGATGCTCATCTGTGCGATTCTGGTGCACGCCCCCGCCGGAACACTGCTTGCTTCCGCTGGGCTCGCGATTGCCATGGCTGTATGGCGGCTGGTGAGCGCTCAACGGATGCTGACCTACAAGCTGGCGTTGTCAGGCAAGGAGGTGGTAGTGATGGACACTGATGCCCTGAAAAAAGCGATGCCGAAATTCGGGGATAACCTCTGGCTGGGCTGGGGCTACCGGTGGGAACCGCGCCATACCCAGCGGGCTTACGAAATTATGAAACGCGACCTCGACGAGGTGTACGCTCCGTACTGGTGGCTCAAGATGATGGGTAAAACCAAGGACCCCCGTACCGCCAAGGGCCTGCCCTGGGTGCACGGGCTGGACATGAAGGAAGCCGCAATTCTTCTCCCGATTGAGTCCTTGAAAGGGCATTGCGCCATCATTGCAACGACTGGCGCGATCAAAACGCGCTTGGCCGGTTTGATTATTTTTCAGCTGGCATTGCGTGGCGACTGCGTGATTGTTATCGACCCCAAGGGGGACCGGGAGCTTCGAGAGATCTGCCGCCAAGCTGCAATTCTCTCTGGAAACCCAGAGCGGTTTCTTATGCTCCATCCGGCATTCGCCTCACAATCTTGTCGCTTGGATCTCGTCAAGAATTGGGACCAGGTTTCCCAGGTTGCATCAAGAATTACGATGGTGCTGGGTTCTCAAGAAACCGACAATTTCAAGGAATTCTGCTGGATGGCAGTCCATCGCATCACGAACGGCATGAAGTACATCGGACGCCGGGTGAGTCTCTACAACTTAAAAACGTCGATGGAGTCGCGAGCCTCCGTGGAGAAGCTTACAGAGCAAGTGCTTACGAAGTTCTTCAAAGAGGATTGTCCAGAGTTGCTTGAGTCCATTGAAAAAGAGATGAACGCTGCGAATTCGGCAGGAGGCAAGCGGCCGGTCAACAAAAACACGGTGGAGACAAATTCGCCCGAACTCAGCGCCATGATCAAAGTCTTCCAGTCTAAGGTTCCCGAAACCCAGGAAGAGTCAACAGTTGCCGGTCTGCCTGCAAAGCCCGAGGAAATTCGAGGTCTGGTGGCCATATTGGAGGCAAACAAAGAGTGGTTCGGCAAGATGATTGTGAGCATCACTCCCTTGCTCACCAAATTGACTACTGACGATTTACGCTCTCTCTTATCGCCAGACTATGAAGACATCCATGATGTGCGGCCCATCATGGATGGCAAGCGGTTGGTACAGGGAAAGCACATCTTCTACATGGGAACCGACACCCTGGCCGATGAGTCGGTCGGAAAGGCGATGTCGACGATGGCACTCGCTGAGCTTTCGAGTGTGGCCGCAGAAATATATAACCACGGCGTAGGATCAAAAGACGATGGTTCTCAGCCGCGGCGAGTGCATGTGGTGGTTGACGAATGGCGCGATGCGGCTTGCGAGCCGATGATCCAGCAAGCCAATAAGGGCCGAGGTGCAGGATTTTTTATCTGGGCTATGGGGCAGACTTTCTCAGACCTGGTGGACAAATTCGGCGGCAATACTGCCCGTGCCAGAACGTTCATCGGCAACATGAACAACCTCATTGTCGGTGCGACTCAGGACCCAGACACGATGGACTTGATCATCGACAAGCTCGGAGAGACGTCGATCATTGTTAAAAGCCAATCGTCTGGCATGGGGTCTAAAACGGAGGACGTTGGCTTGGAGTTCAGTGCCAATCAGTCTGAGTCGGTCTCTGAGAAAACTGTGGAAATTTTCCCCCGTGGCCTGCTGCCCCAGATTCAGGATTTGCACTACGTCGGTTTTTTCAATCGAGGAGAGCTGATTAAGGGACGCATCCCCGTCGTAGTGCAAAGCAAGCTCGCAACACCTCCTGCACCAAACAACTGATGGCAACGATCAAAAGCATAGGCGTTCGTGCGCGCAAGAACAGCGATATCAAAAAGAGTGGCGCAAGCGCCTGGTCCATTGAGGAAATTGTGTCCAACGATGCGCGTTCTTGGCTGGCGAGCCTTGTCAGGGGGCGCGCTTTCGAAAGCAGAGCGCTTTCGATGTGGAGACTTCACCCAAATCTTCAAATGGCCACAGAAAAGCTAGCCGAGTACCTTACGCCGAAATGGCCCGCCCCAGACGGAAGTTCTGCGCTGGCGCAAGCGATCGAGAATGCAGTCACCAGAGTTGACATTGCAATCCAGAGAGGAGAGGTCTACCATGGCCGCCTCGTTGGCATTTACCTTCACTGGCTTGTGAACTGCGTGCGCGATGTCGAGCGAATCGAGGTGCATGGATACACCCGACACGGAGAACGCTTGGTGTACCAGCATTTTTCAGAACCGCTGCGTTCTTGGGTGACGGTTAACGAAATTGAGCACCTTGAAGCACTCAGCACCGAAACACCAGCCTCTGACGAGGTGATCGCGGGGCTGCGGACCCATCTCATAGCTTCCATCACGGAGCCCATCGACGCGGGTTACCTGGCGCTCAATACACCACAAGGATTTGGTCAATGAAGAACAGCAGCCACTTGGGTTTTTGGATGGCCTTCGCCTTTCTTCTGTTTTTCGCTTCACCGTTGCTGATTGGTGGCAGCAAAATGGAAGCCTATGTAAGCGACGAAGTCGCGCAAACGAGGGTGGCCTTGGGTGACCGAGTTGGTGATTTTGTGGTTTCGTTCGCTAATGGCGTCTTCGTGAGCACTCCCTTGGGCGTTCTATCAAAGACCGCCCAGGCCGCGAAGCACAGCAAGCAAGATATCGCCCTCGCCAAAAATGTCGCAGGTCCAGGCGGCCAATTGATGTCATCGATCTACAACAATTACCTGCAGGGCCTAGTCATGCAGACCTATGTGGTGACCATGCGTTTCGCGATTGTCTTGATCTGGTTGGTGGTTCTGGCGCCCATGCTTGGGGCATCCGTTTACGATGGGTTTATGCAGCGGCGAATTAAACGTGCTGAATTCGGTGCAATTCGACCCGCGACGTTCACTGTCGCCGGGCTGGTGGTCATCCCCCTTCTTGCACTGCCATTGGTCTATTTGGTGATGCCCTTTACCCTTTCGCCATTGCTTGCCCCTTTGTGGGCATTGATAGTCGCCTTCCCCCTGTCCGTCCTGGTCTCCAACATGCAACCGCTTTTCGGCCGCTAGGCCAAGTCAAAAAAACGCTACGAACTGCGCGAAAAGAGCGTGTAGCCCGGAGCTTTGTGTGCGGTTTGCGTCGTTGCTCGGTGCACCTTTGGTTGCTTCGCTCTCAAAATTCCAGCATGAGCAACTCGGAATTTTTGGTTGGAAAAGAGACGGGCGCTAAGCAGGGTCACACAAGGCGCGTCCTCTCGCAGCTCATGGACACCCTTGACGTGCTGCGGCCCCATTTTGAGGATCCGCTGGTCAGCGACATCATGATTAACGGGCCAGATGACGTATTCGTGGATCGCAGGGGAATGGGAGTCAGAGTGCCCGTCAGCCTTCCAGCTTCAAACATCCGCGCTGCGATAAGCCTCATTGCTGGCCTCGTTGAGAAAGAGGTCGGAATAAAGAACAAACAGAACGTGCTTTCCGCGCGGTTACCAGGTTTTCGGGTGGAGGCAATTTTGCCGCCCGTGGCCGTCAACGGCCCCAGTATGTGCATTCGTCGACATTCGACCCGTGTGTTTAGTCTTGGAGAGTACGTGGTGGCCGGCGTTATCTTGCCAAAGTACGCAGAGCTGCTGACTCAAGCGGTACTGGCAAGGGAAAACTTTCTGATCGTCGGTGGTACGGGATCAGGGAAAACAACTCTGATGAATACGGCACTGAGCATTGTCCCTGCGTCACAACGTCTCTTCGTTATCGAAACGGTTCACGAATTACAGATAGTCGCACCCAACAAAGTACTGGTTGAGTGTGATGACGAACAAGGAATGACACCTAGAAAGGCCGTTAGAACAGCCATGCGGTACGCCCCGAAGCGTGTGATCGTTGGCGAGCTTCGTGGCCCTGAGGCCCACGACTGGATGGATGCTGCAAACACTGGTCACCCAGGTTCCGCTGCGACTATTCATGCCAATGGTGCCGCACAAGGTCTCGCGCGACTCGAAAACCTGGTTCTCATGGCTGACATGGGAATCCCGCACGAAGCCCTCAAAGTGTCAATTGCTGACACCGTCCAGTGGCTCTTCTACATCGCCAGAGAAGGTGACGTACGCAAGGTTACAGAGGTGTGCAGAGTCAACGGTTACGACCGTGACAAGAATAGTTACATCCTTCAGCATTTTTAACCACTTCCTATGGAGATTGCGCTTATGCATCATGTTCAAACCCACCGTTTTGAAGCCCAGAACAATCGCTTAGTACCGATTGCTTTTTTCCTGCTCACAGCACTTGTGCTCGCAACATTACCCATCCAAGCACTGGCACAGAGCTTTGACATCCCATTCATTACGACATTCGGATGCTCGGTGATTAAGTGGATGAAGGGTCCATTGGCTATTCTTATTTTTGTAGTCGTAGTCGTGGCCACTCTTGTCATTGGGATGATCAGCAAGATGGACTGGTCGAGGATCATCGCAGTGTGCGTTGTGTTCGGCATCATCATCGGGCTGGGCGGAATTTTGGCAAATTCGGAGTACTTGCAGGCTGTGCCCTCAATCAGTTCCTGTTTGGTTTAGAAGGCATAACCATGGCGTCCAGGTCGTCTTCATTCCATCTGTCTTTGCAGAGGCCCAGACTCATTATGGGCATTGAAAAAGCAAGCTTCGGAGGTTTGGTTTTCGCTGCCTCCTTCTGTCTCGTTGCACGCAGTTACTGGGGTGTGCCAATCCTGGTATGCCTCTACTTGGTTGCCCGGTGGCTCACCAAGCGGGATGCGCAATTTCTTGAGATTTTCTTTAAATATCTGAACGAGGAGCACGTCTACGACGCGACTCCTCGCATCCAAGACATTAAAACCCGGCCAAAAGGCTGGGGCAGAGGCCTGCCACTCTGACCGAGGAAATTTTATGGTTTCTCTTGAACAACTCTTGAACACACCGCGCAGGACAGCCAGTTCCTTTGCTGATTTGCTCCCGTGGTTTGTGCAAATAACGCCCGGCCTCGTTATTTGCAAGGACGGCTCTTTGCTTGCCGCCTTCAGGTTCGAAGGTGCTGATGTGGAGGGTCGCGAGGATTTCGAGTCTGACCAAAAAATAGGACACCTTCAGACGGCGCTGCGCATCCTCACCGACCGGATCACGATGTGGACCGTACAAGAGCGCCGCTTTATTGAGGGCTACAAAGCTGGAAAGTACTCCAGTTCGATTGCACAGGCGATTGAAGCGCAATGGGAGGCTGAAATTTCAGATCATCGCAATGCAAAGTTGTCGCAAGCCATGTTCCTGAGCTACAGCTTTCCCAACTCCAGCGAAGCGTTTTTTGAATCGCTGACCAGCAAGATCGAGGCGCACGACGGAAACGTAGTTGCTGCGCTGGGGGAAATGTTGAGACGGCGATTTTCAGAAAGTAGTGCTATATCCCATGTGAGGGGGCAGCTCGGGGATATGGTGGTTGAGTTTGAGAAGTTACTTTCTGCTTTTTCGGGCATTGTGGAGTTGCAATTGGGCTTCTCACGTATGCAGGACGATGAGCTGCTGGGTGAACTTTACGCGCGTGCAAACCTTGCTTCTGAACGGGGACCCGTAAGGGCCCCGAAGTCCGGAACTTACTACCTCAATTCCGCGTTGGCGGTGGATACCCTGATTCGACGCAACGACCAATTTGAATTCAAAGGGCCCAGCAAAAGCGTTTACGTCGCAGCGCTGTCAACCACTGGTATGCCAGAAGACGCCTTTAGCGGCCACATGGATTCGTTGATGTCCGTGGATTGCGAGTACGTCCTGGTGCATTGTTATAGGTTTATTGACCGCATGGTTGCAGAAAAGGCCATTCAAGACGCAGAGATGTTTTACCGTTCGGAAGTGAAATCGGTCATGACTCGGGTGTTCGAACGGATGACTGACAGCGATTCTGAGAAGGTAAACACTGGAAACTTGCATTTGGCCCAAGATGCCCAGGATGCCTTGGTAGAACTTACAGCGACCAACCTCAGCTACGGGTACTACAACATGACGCTTCTCGCGCTTGGGCAGTCTCAAAAGCAGGCGGAACTAGGTGCTGAACGCGTAGCAAGCAACTTGCGCGCTAGCGGTTTTACCGTCCTGCGCGAGCGTCAGGGGCTGCTGTCGGCTTACTTGACCACCATGCCCGGCAGCCCTAACGCGACACTGCGCTGGAAGTTGGCCTCCACAGCCAATTTGGCAGACCTCGCGCCCATACGAACCATCAGTGCGGGAGAGGCTACCCATCCCTTATTTTCACGACTCGTTGGGCATGAGGTTCCGCCATTGGCCCGTTTCCTCACGCCTTACGGAGTGACCTTCGACTTTAGCCCCCATGAGGGCGACGTCGGGCACACCGCAGTGATAGGAGGTACAGGTTCTGGCAAGACTTCGCTGATGACCTTGTTCATCTCCATGTTCCAAAAGTACACGCCCGGCCAGACGTTCGTATTCGATATGAAGCACTCACTCTGTTTGGCAACGGTGTTGCTAGGGGGAAAACATATTGACATGGGTGCCCGCAAAACCATCGGGATGAATCCGGTCAAGACTATGTTGCGTGCTAATGACGACATGCAATTGAGGCAGTGGGTTGAAGTGCTGATTGGGGCCGGGGGTAACTCAGTGTCTTCTAAGGAGAGTCAGGCGATCTTCACCGCGATCCAGGGCTTGCGTCGTTCGCCCGAGCGAACTTGGCGATTGTCGGCTCTCTATGCGCTCATTGCCGGGGCGGACCAGGACTTAGCCGCCAAGTTAGCACCCTATGTGGATCGCACAGATGACGACGAGGCTGGTGCAGGTCCGTATTCAGTTTATTTCGACAATGACAACGACGACTTCGAACTGACCCGTATCGTAGGGATGGAGGTTGAGGGTGTTTTGAAGACTCCCCAATTGGCCAGTCCGTTCATGGACTACGCGTTCTACAACATTGAACGGCGGCTCGACGGTGCAACGCCAACGATGATCTACATCGAAGAGGCTTGGTACATGCTGGCCAACAAAGCATTTGTCACAAAGTTTGAAACCTGGTTACGAACCTTTCGAAGTAAACGTGCTTTCATCATGTTTGCGACGCAGTCCTTGGGGGAGATTGCCCGCCTTGACAACCTAGAAGGCATCGTAGCCAATATCCCAACCCAAATTTTGCTTCCTTCCATTCGGAACTCAGTGCACCAGCAGGCCGATCTGTACCGAGAAGTATTCGGGATCAACGACAGCCAGTTGGCACTTCTTTCCCAAGCTATCCCCAAGCGGGACTATTTGATCGTCAAGCCATCGGTCACCCGCTTGGTGAACACTCGCATGCCTCCATTGCTGATTGCCATCAATGAGGCAACTACTCAGCCATCCATGCGCGCTGCAGCCATGGCTGCAGCAGCAAGGGGTGGCCCAGATTGGGAGTTAAATTTTGTCCGGGAGGTTTTGCATGTTGCCATTTAAGCTTTTGACGAGTGCCACGCTTATTCTTGCTTTGTCATACGCCAACGCGGGTGCGCCGGGTGGCATCGGTGGAGCGAGCGAATTCACGCAGATTATGAATAACGCTGAGCTTGTGAAGGTTGGAGTTGATGGAGCTCAAACCGCAGTAAGCACAACCAATCAGTACATGATGCAAATCCAGCAGTACCGGAATCAGCTTGCGAATACCGTAGGACTTGACCCGATGAAGCTGAACGCGCAGCTCAGTAATTTGGACGCCTCTTACCAGCAGCTCGCCAACTACCGAAATCAGCTTCTAAAAACCTCCGGCAGCATGACTAAACAAGTCAATGCCTGGAATCTGCGCTTTGACACTGCCAAATTAGCAGGGCGCACTGTCAAGGAACAACT
>JARXAU010000226.1 GCA_029865675.1 Rhodoferax sp. | reverse complement strand
GCGTGGAAACACGCTTGCGTAAGGTGCCTTGTCTCGGGTTGGGAGCACCGGGCCCGAATGCGGCGCATGTGCGCCTGTAAATGAAACCAGCCCTGTTGGTTTGCGATCTGCGCGGACGACCAGTGGAACCCCACCCGGTCTTTGCAGAGCACGCCATAGATGCGGGCGGTGCCTACCAAAACCGCCGGGGACTTCGTCCACGACCCGAAGTTCGCTCTAGAGTCGCGCGCTGGGCCATTCGCAAGCCACGCGCCGCCCATTTGCCAAGGTTTGCACTGCGCACCAAAATCGGGCTAGTTCATGCAGCGATGGTATTGTCACGCCCGGCGGCACCCCGGCCGCCCATAACAAAGAGGAACAAACCATGTTGTTGAAGCTGCTGCATTTTGTGTACCCCATGCGCTACCTGGCCTTTACGCTGTGCGTGCTGGGGTTTATCGTTTCGCTCGTCGCATGGGCCGACGGCGGTCACCTGGCACCGGTGTTGGTCTTGGGTTATTTGGCGGGTACTGGCGTGCACGACGTGTTGCAAACCAAGCGCTCCATTTTGCGCAATTACCCTGTGATCGGCCACCTGCGCTTCTTGATGGAATTCATTCGGCCCGAGATTCGCCAGTACTTTATTGAGAGCGACACCGAGGCTGCGCCTTTCTCGCGCGCCCAGCGTTCTTTGGTCTACCAGCGTGCGAAGGGCGACTCGGACAAGCACCCTTTCGGTTCCCAGCTTGACGCCTACGCCAAGGGCCATGAATGGATGACGCATTCGGTTGCCCCCAGCACCGTGGCCAGCCACGACTTTCGCATCACCATAGGTGCGGACACCGCCCAGCCCTACCAGGCGAGCGTATTCAATATTTCGGCCATGAGTTTTGGCGCTTTGAGCGCCAACGCCATTCAGGCGCTTAACGCGGGCGCCCAGCGCGGCGGCTTTGCGCATGACACGGGCGAGGGCTCGATCTCGGTGCACCACCGCAAGCACGGCGGTGATTTGATTTGGGAGGTGGGTTCGGGTTATTTTGGTTGCCGCAACGACGACGGCAGCTTTAACGCTGAAAAGTTCAAGGCCAACGCTTGCGACCCGCAGGTCAAGCTCATCGAGATCAAGCTCAGCCAGGGTGCCAAACCCGGGCACGGCGGCGTGCTGCCCGGCCCCAAGGTAACGGTCGAGATTGCCCAAGCGCGCGGCGTGCCCATCGGCGTGGATTGCGTGTCTCCTGCGGCGCACAGTGCTTTTGGCACACCGCTCGAACTGATGCATTTCATTGCCCGGCTGCGCGAACTCTCGGGTGGCAAACCCACGGGCTTTAAGCTTTGCGTCGGCCACCCCTGGGAATGGTTTGCCATGGTCAAGGCCATGCTGGAGACCGGCATCACCCCAGACTTCATTGTGGTGGACGGCACTGAAGGCGGCACGGGTGCGGCGCCACTGGAGTTCATTGACCACATGGGCACGCCCCTGCAGGAAGGGCTGATCCTGGTGCACAACACCTTGCGCGGCGCGGGCCTGCGCGAGCGCATCAAGATCGGCTGCGCGGGCAAGGTCATCAACGCGTTTGACATCGCACGCCTGATGGCGCTGGGCGCGGACTGGTGCAATAGTGCGCGCGGCTTTATGTTTGCCTTGGGCTGCCTGCAGGCGCAAACCTGCCACACCGGTCACTGCCCCACCGGCGTGGCCACGCAAGACAAGGTGCGCCAGCAGGCGCTGGTGGTGCCCGACAAGTCCGAGCGCGTTTATCACTTCCACCAGCAGACGCTGCACGCGCTCAAGGAGCTAGTGCAAGCCGCCGGGGTGCAACACCCGGGCCACATCACTGCCCACCACATCGTGCGCCGCACGGGCGACCATACGGTGGCCAGCTTGGCGCAAGCCTTGTTGCACGAGGTGCCCGTGGGGGGCTTGCTCGCAGAAGAATTGGTTCACTTGCCCGAGCTTTATCAGCGCCACTGGCGGCATAGCCGGGCGCAAAGCTTCTCTTTGGCCTGAGCGTTACGGCAGCCCCAGCGGCGCTCAGGCCTGTCGCTGGGCGCGAATTTTTTTCAGTAAGGCGGTGGTTGAATAGCCCGACACAAAAGGAAGGGCTATGGCATGGCCTCCCCAAGACTCGACCAAGGCGGTCTCAGGCAAGCGGGCCATGTCGTAGTCGCCGCCCTTGACCAGAATATCCGGCCGTATCTCGCCAATCAGAGCCTCTGGCGTGTCTTCGTCAAACCAGGTCACCAGGCTGACAGCCCCTTGCGCCGCGATGACCACGGCACGGTCGTCTTGCGCGTTGAGTGGCCGGTCGCCGCCCTTGCCCAAGCGGCGCACTGAGGCGTCGGTATTCAGCGCCACGATCAGGCTGCCACCTAAAACGCGCGCCTGCGCAAGGTAGAGCACGTGGCCACGGTGCAGCACATCAAACACCCCGTTGGTGAACACCCAAGGCCTAGGCAGTTGAGCCAGCGCAGCCAGCAAGTCGCCGCGCGGGCAGATTTTGCGCAAAAGCGCCGGTGCCGGGTAGCTGGTGCTCATGTACCCGCAGGTTTGGGCAGCAGGCTAGCGGCCAGATCGCGGGCGATCTCTTTGCGGTATTTATTGAGCTCTTGCACCGTGCCAAAGCTGCGCTCAAGCAGCAGGCTCATGTTATGCAAGATCCGCTCCACCACCTTGGTCTCCCATACGTCGTCAAATTTGATCTGCTGGTCCAGCCAGTGTTCCAGCCACTGCGGGTTGGGCACGCGGCTTTGGATGGTGTCGTTGGGGAACAAGGTTTTGTTCACATGCAAATTGGTCGGGTGCAGTGCTTGGGCAGTGCGCCGGGCGCTTGCCATGAGCACGCCCACCTTGGCAAACGCGCCTTTGGCCTCAAGCCCCACGTTTTGAATGGCGCGCTTCATGTACTTTAAATACGCGCCCCCATGACGCGCTTCGTCTTGGCTGAGCTTGGTGTAAATCGCTTTGATGACTGGTTCGGTATGCCACTCGCTGGCGCGCCGGTACCAATGGTTCAGGCGGATCTCGCCGCAAAAGTGCAGCATCAGCGTCTCTAATGCGGGTGCCGGGTCAAACTCGAAGCGTACGTTGTGCAGCTCTTCCTCGGTGGGCACCAGCTCGGGTCGAAAGCGCCGCAGGTATTCCATAAGTACCAGGGAATGCTTTTGTTCCTCAAAAAACCAGATGGACATGAAGGCGGAAAAATCACTGTCCCCCTGGTTATCGCGCAAAAACATCTCGGTGGCGGGCAGGGCCGACCACTCGGTAATTGCATTCATTTTGATCGTGGTGGCCTGCTCGTCGGTCAACGTGCTGGCATCGAATTTGTCCCACGGGATGTCGCGCTCCATGTCCCAGCGCACGGCTTCGAGTTGTCTGAACAGTTCAGGGTAGAGCATGGCAGTCCTTTAAGTTGCCACAATTCTAGGCTGATCGCGTGGCCGCGCATAGGCAGCACACAGGGTCTGGAAGGTGGGCTTGCGAAATCGCAAAACCGACAGAGCCACAAAAATACCGGTCAGTCGCGTCATTACCGTATAGTGTGTGAACTATGGCTATTGTTCTATGAAAGTCGCAATCATTGGCTCCGGTATTGCCGGTTTGGCCGTGGCACACCGCCTGCAAGGCCACGCCCAAGTCAGCTTGCTAGAGGCCGGCAGTTACTTTGGCGGCCACACGCACACGGTAGATGTGACCCTCGATACCCCCCAAGGCCCAAGCACCCATGGCGTAGACACCGGGTTTTTGGTGTTCAACGAACGAACCTATCCGCATTTGATTGCCCTGTTTGCGGAGTTGGGGGTGCAAACAGCGCCTTCTGACATGTCTTTTTCGGTTCAAGTGCCCGCAAGCCAGAGTCAGTCTCGCCTTGAATGGAGCGGCGCCTCGCTCAATGCCGTTTTTTCTCAGCGCCGCAACCTGATCAATCCGCGCTTTATTGGCATGCTGCGCGACGTGTTGCGCTTCAACCGCTTGGCCACCGACATTGCACTGCGCAACGCCGAAAGCGAGCTGATGCAACCGCTGCAAGACTTTTTGCAGGCCCATCGTTTTTCGTCTGAATTTACCAACTGGTACTTCTTGCCCATGCTGGGCTGCATTTGGAGCTGCCCTACCGCACAAATGCTGCAGTTTCCGGTGGCCACCATGATCCGCTTTTGCCACAACCATGGCCTGATTCAAATCAGCAACCGTCCCCAGTGGCATACCGTCGCAGGCGGCGCGCGGCACTATGTGGACAAAATCATTGCCCCCATTGCGGACAAGCGCCTGAACTGCCCGGTGCAGCAAATCCAGCGCGACGCGCAGGGAGTTTGGTTGACCAGCCAAGGCCAAACCGAGCGCTTCGATAAGGTTGTGATCGCCACCCACAGCGACCAGGCACTGGCGCTGCTGTCAGACCCCAGCGACCAGGAACGTGCCACTTTGGGTGCCATCGGCTACCAAGACAACGTCGCAGTGCTGCACACCGATGCCTCCGTATTGCCCCAGCGCAAGCGCGCTTGGGCTGCCTGGAATTACGAGCGCTCGCCGACTTTGGATGCGCAGGGGGCAGAGGCCAGTCAACGCGTGTGCCTGCATTACCTCATCAACATGCTCCAGCCCATCCCCTTTGCTCAACCGGTGGTGGTGTCGCTTAATCCGCTGCAGGACATCGCACCGTCCCAGGTGCTGGCCAGCTTTGACTACGCGCACCCGGTGTTTGATTTAGCCGCCATCCGCGCCCAAGCGGATGTGCCAGCCCTGCAAGGGCAGCGACACAGCTACTTTTGCGGCGCCTGGACGGGTTACGGTTTCCATGAGGACGGCCTCAAGTCCGGGTTGGACGTGGCCGCCCGCCTAGCCACCACGATGAGCGCATGACCTTGCCGATTGCGCCCGCCGACCCCAGGTACCAAGCCCTCATGGGCTTTGGTCAAGTGCGCCATCTGCGCCTCAAGCCCGCGCGAAACGCGTTTGCTTACCGCACCTACTTTCTTATGCTGCCGATGCGCAGCTTGCAATCGGCGACCGCCATCCCTTCGGCGCTGCCTCGCAACCGTTTTGCGCCTTTGAGCTTCTATGACCGCGACCACGGCGACGGTCGGGGGCCTGAGGCCGGCGGTGCGCTGGCCTGGTTGGATGAGCTCTTGGCCCGTGAAGGCGTGCTGGACGCCGACGGCGAGGTTTGGCTGCACTGCTACCCCCGCGTGCTGGGCTTTACCTTCAAACCGGTGAGCTTTTGGTACTGCCACCGCAAAGACGCCAGCCTGCGCGCTGTGGTGGTCGAGGTGAACAACACCTTTGGCCAGCGCCACTGCTACTTGCTCGACGCGCCACGGTTTGGAGCCGAGTTGCGTACCGAC
>JARXAU010000175.1 GCA_029865675.1 Rhodoferax sp. | reverse complement strand
AGGTGGGGGCGGGGGAGGGACATGGCGACTATTGTGCCGTGGCGGGCGGGAGTCGAAAACCGGCTGTTTCAGATTCGCGCAGTTCGATCTTTAAGGCGTGTGGTCAAGCGCTTTGCGGACTGGCGGGGGCGGAAACCTGGGATTTGTAAATCGAAAGTTCAAACTTGGATTTGCAAAGAAGCTGCGTGAAGCCTGGTAGATGCGGCACCTGCGCTTTTGGCGCGACAGCACCGGCTACGAGGTCGATTTGCTCATCCAGACTGAAGCAGGCCTGAAACCAGTGGAAATCAAGTCCGGCAGCACCTACGCCAGCAACTGGACGGAAGGCCTCAAAAAGTGGCAGGCGCTTGCCGGGGCCGAAAGCCTGAAACCCACCCTGGTGTACGGCAGCGCGCAGAGCTATGAGCGCGAGGGGCTTGACGTTTGGGGGTGGAGGGATGTGGCTTTGAGCGGCGTTTGACGGGCTATCGCTGGGCAGGGGATGTTTGGCAACACGGTTGCAGTTAGCACCTGGGGCAACTGGGTGCAATACGCTTTCGTTGTTCTTTTACACGCAACAGTGCAAGGGCTCGGCGCAGAACAGAATGTTTCGTAACGTAAGGCTGAGAGCTGCTCCTGCCTATCGGCTGTTGGCGGTGTCGCGGTCGAAATGCCAGGCTTCGAGTTTGGCTGTGGAAGCCAAACAGCGCGCTTCAAACTGGTCCCACTGTAGGCTGCGGCGCGAGCCATCAGCGAGAAGCTCCAAGTAGTCGCTTAAGGCTTGATTGAG
Source organism: Rhodoferax sp. (assembly GCA_029865675.1). Lineage (GTDB taxonomy): Bacteria > Pseudomonadota > Gammaproteobacteria > Burkholderiales > Burkholderiaceae_C > Allorhodoferax. Next base: position 10,478 of record JARXAU010000175.1, on the reverse strand, counting down.
GGTCATGCCCATTTGCTGCGCGGCCAGGCTAGCGCGTTGCGCTAATTGTTCATCGATAGATGCGGTGATGATCATGGAGGTGCTCCGAATGCGCACGTATTGTGTGCGCCCAAGGGCTGTGGGTCAAAGCACAGGCGTGCACTTTCAACGATTGCGGGCGGCACCGCTCAAGGGAAGCTGCATTGCCGACAGCCCCAAATTGCTTGTCAAAAAAATAGGTATAACCCGACAGTTGTTCAAAAAGCACTTAGGGAGGAACTCGGATGAACAAAATGCTGACCGCGTCGGGCAGCGGGTTTGAGTCGCTCAGGCAAACCAATGATTTTGGTGCAGAGTATTGGAGCGCCCGGGCGCTACAGCCCTTGCTGGGTTACAGCCAGTGGCGCCGTTTTGAACAAGCGATAGAGCGCGCGATGGCCTCTTGTGAGACCTCTGGCAACGCGGCAGGGCATCACTTTGCCGACGTCGGCAAACCGATCAGCGGTGGCAAGGGTGCCGTACAGATCGTGAACGATTACCAGCTGTCTCGGTTTGCCTGTTATCTGATCGCCCAAAACGGCGACCCTCGCAAGCCCGAAATTGCGCTCGCACAACAGTATTTTGCGGTACAGACCAGGCGCCAAGAACTTTGTGAGCAAGCCGCCGCTGACGCTGAACGGCTGGAGTTGCGCAGGCAAACTGCCGAAGAATTTAAGGCGCTCTCCGGTGCTGCCCAAGACGCGGGCGTACAAAGCAAGATGTTTGGTGTGTTCCATGACGCGGGTTACAAGGGCCTGTACGGCGGGCGTGGTCGCGAAGCGATCAAGCAGCGAAAGTCGATCCCTGACAAGGACAATCTGATGGACCGCATGAACGCCACCGAGCTGGCGGCAAACCAGTTTCGGATGACCCAAACCCGCGACAAGCTCGCCCGCGAATCTATCCGCAGCCAGGCGCAGGCCATTCAAACCCACGAACAGGTGGGCAAAGAAGTACGCGATGCCATTAAGCGCATCGGGGGCACACTGCCAGAGAACATTCCCGCAGCCGAGCACATCAAAGAGGTGGAGAAACGGATTAAAAACCACAAACCACGCCTGAAGCTCGACCCGCGCGACGCGGGCGGTTTGCTAGGTGGGGAGGTGCAGGAATGAGTTCGGATGACTACGGCTGCCCGATTTGCCAGGATCGCAATGCAAAGACAATCTCCCTTTTCCCGTCGGGACGCCTACCAATGCCACTGCCCACAATGCGGCGAATTCAAAATCAGTCGTTCCGCACAGGTAAATCTGCACCGAAGCGACTATGGTGAGCGGCAGAAGATCTCTGCATGGGTCGTTCAAAACAAACCGGAGGTGGTCAGCACCGATGATGTAGAACGCGCGATAGTCAGTCTGCCGCCGTCTTTGCTTCAACGTGCAGAGCAAATGTTGCGGTTCATCGCGTCGTGCTTTCCACCGGGTGCCCTGTTTTCGCTGCCCGATAGTCCTGGCACGGCTGATATTGGAAGTTACGCGATTCCTGTAGCTACCGGTGAACATGTCTATTACCTCAAGCGTCTCCAGGCATACGGCTGGAACCAGTCCATGGGTGAAACCTTGTTCATGCTCACCGAAGTGCTGTGCAACGAAATGGGCCTGCTGGTGAGCCAAAACAACCACGACTACCAGATAAGCCCCAAGGGTTTGTTGTACCTGGAAGGCCGTCGGGAAGGGCCATCGTCTGTCGGCTTCTGTGCGATGTGGTTTTCGCCTGAGGTGCACGCCTTGTGGGAGGAAGTAATTTCGCCTGCCGTCATTGCTGCAGGCTATGCCCCGCTGCGCATTGACGAACAGCCCCATAACGGAAAAATTGACGATGCCATCGTGGCCGCTATCCGGGCCGCGCGTTTTGTGGTTTCCGACTTCACCGGTAGCCGGGGCGGCGTGTACTACGAAGCAGGCTTTGCCCACGGACTGGGTTTGCCGGTGATTTTTATGTGCCGCGAGGGCGACGAGCTTCACTTCGACGTTCGTCAGTACAACTGCATTTTTTGGAAACCCGACGAACTGGATCTAGCGCGCGAGCGGCTCAAAAACCGCATTTTGGCAACGTTAGGGCAAGGCCCCAGGTTGCCCAACTAGCGAGGCCAACGCCGGCTGCCGGGCACTACACCCGCTCCACCACCACCGCAATCCCCTGTCCCACACCAATGCACATGGTGCACAGCGCGTAGCGGCCACCGGTGCGGTGCAGCTGGTTGATGGCGGTGGTGACCAGTCGGGCGCCGCTGGCGCCTAAGGGGTGGCCCAGGGCGATGGCGCCGCCGTTGGGGTTGACGCGGGCGTCGTCGTCGGCCAGCCCCAGGTCGCGCAGCACGGCCAGACCTTGGGCGGCGAAGGCTTCGTTGAGTTCGATGACGTCCATGTGCGCCAGCGTCAGGCCGGTTTGCGCCAGCACCTTGCGCGTGGCCGGGGCCGGGCCAAAGCCCATGATGCGCGGTGCCAGGCCCGCCGTGGCCATGCCCACCACGCGGGCGCGCGGGGTCAAGCCGTGTTGGGTGATGGCAGAGTTACTTGCCAGCAGCAGCGCGCAGGCGCCGTCGTTCACGCCCGATGCATTACCAGCGGTCACGCTGCCGCCCGGGGTGACGATTCCTTTGAGTTTGGCCAGTACTTCGATCGTCGTGCTGCGCGGGTGTTCGTCTTGGGTGATCAGCAGCGGGTCGCCCTTGCGCTGGGCAATCGACACGGGGGTGATCTCGGCGTCAAAACTGCCGTCTTGCTGCGCACGCAGTGCGTTGGTTTGCGAGCGCAGCGCCATGTGGTCTTGGGCTTCGCGCTCAATGCCGAACTGTTGTGCCACGTTCTCTGCCGTCTCAGGCATGGAATCCACACCGTATTGCGCTTTCATCAGCGGGTTGACAAAGCGCCAGCCGATCGTGGTGTCATACACCGTGTTGCTGCGGCTAAACGCCGTGTCGGCCTTGGGCATCACAAAAGGCGCGCGGCTCATGCTTTCTACGCCGCCGGCAATCATGAGATGCGCCTCGCCGCTCTTGATGGCGCGCGCCGCGCTGCCCACGGCGTCCAGGCTGGAGCCGCACAGGCGGTTGATGGTGGCGCCGGGCACCTCTTGCGGCAAGCCCGCTAAGAGCGCGGCCATGCGCGCCACGTTGCGGTTGTCTTCACCGGCCTGATTGGCGCAGCCCAGCAGCACGTCGTCGATGATCGCCCAGTCCACCTGCGGGTTGCGCGCCATGAGTGCGCGTATGGGAATAGCCGCCAGGTCGTCCGCCCGCACCGACGATAAAGCGCCGCCGTAGCGGCCAAAAGGGGTGCGAATGGCGTCGCAGATATAGGCGTGGTTGTGGGCGTGGTTGTGGGCGGTGTCGGGGGCGGCGTGGTGCATGTCAAAGCGGCTTTCGAAAAATGGGTCGCGGGGCGCCAGGGCCCCGGCGCAATGGTAGGCGCCGCGCAGCGGGCACCATGCCTGCCGCTGCAGCCCGAGCCCCACAGGGTGGCGCTTGTCCGCGCAAACTAGCGACCATGCGCCCGAGCCGATGTTCGAGGCCTGGACCGCCCTTCGGCAAGACCCTGCATTGGGGCGCGGGTCGATTGCTGACAAAATCTGCGTTGCCCAGTGCTTGCGCGCGAGGGCGGGATGACGGATGAGGATCGTTTGCGCTGATTTGCAGCGGCGCGAGCTATTGCTACGATTTTGTGCCTAAGGCCATTTGCAGTTTGATGAACCCCAACGAAGGAGACAACCCATGAAAACCACCCTCAACTCCCTGGCCCGCCGCAGCTTCCAGGTGCTGGCGCTGAGCGCGCTGGCCGCCTCTATGGCGGCAGCGCAAACCCCCGGCAAACTCAAAGTCGGTTTGATGCTGCCTTACACCGGCACCTTTGCCTCCTTGGGCACCGCCATTGAAAACGGCTTTCGCCAGCACGTTACCGAGCTGGGCGGCAAGATTGCCGGACGCGAGGTCGAATACTTCAAGGTGGACGACGAGTCCGACCCGTCCAAGGCCACCGACAACGTCAACAAGCTCATCAAGCGCGACCAGGTCGATGTACTCATTGGCTCGGGCCACTCCGGCGGGGCCATGGCCATGGCCAAGGCGGCCAAAGAAAGTGGCACCCTGCTGATCGTGCCCAACGCCGGTGCTGACGCAGTCACCGGCGCCATGTGCGCTAAGAACATCTTCCGCAGCTCCTTCTCCAACTGGCAACCCGGCTACGCTACGGGCGAAGTCATGGCCAAGAAGGGCATTAAGAAAGTCGTCACCATTACTTGGAAGTACGCAGCGGGTGATGAGTCGGTGCGCGGCTTCAAGGAAAGCTTCGAGAAGGGTGGCGGCACCGTCGTCAAAGAATTGAGCCTGCCTTTCCCCAACGTCGAATTCCAGGGCCTGCTGACCGAAATTGCCGCAGCCAAGCCGGACGCGGTGTTCACCTTTTTTGCCGGTGGCGGCGCGGTCAAGTTCGTCAAGGACTACGCAGCAGCGGGCTTGAAAAAGTCGATCCCTTTGTATGGCTCGGGCTTTCTGACTGAGGGCACGCTGGAAGCGCAAGGCGATGCCGCTGACGGCCTGTTCACCGCCCTGCACTACGCCGACAGCCTGGACACCAAGCGTGACAAGGCGTTTCGCCTGAACTACGCCAAGACCTACAAGCTGCAGCCCGATGTGTACGCAGTGCAAGGCTACGACGCCGCGCAAATACTGGCCATTGGTCTGAACGCCACCAAGGGCGACGCCACCAAGTCGGCCGACATTTCTGCTGCGCTGGGCAAGGCCACGATCGACAGTCCACGCGGTCCGTTCACCCTGTCCAAGGCCCACAACCCGGTGCAAGACTTTTACTTGCGCCAGGTAGGTACCAAGGAAAACAAAAAGGTCGGCATCGCCAGCGCCAAGCTGGAAGACCCAGCGCGCGGCTGCAAGCTCTGAGCCGGACTTGACCTTGTAAACCCAGCACCGGGCCCAGCCATAGCGCTGCGCCCGGTGCCCAACAGCTTTTCGCTGCAAAACCCCATGGACTTGACGACTTTTTTGATTCAGTGCCTGAACTCGCTGCAGTACGGACTGCTGCTGTTTTTGGTGGCCTCGGGCCTGACGCTGATCTTCGGCATCATGGGCGTGATCAACCTGGCGCACGGCAGCTTTTATATGGTGGGCGCCTATTTGGCGTTCAGCCTGGCGCCGGTGGTGGGCGCGACCATCGGCGGCGGCTTTTTTGCCACGCTGCTGGTGGGCGTGGTGCTGGCGGTGCTGTTTGGCTATTTTTTGGAATGGGCGTTTTTCAGCTTTTTGTACGAGCGTGAGCACTTGCAACAGGTGCTAATGACCTACGGCCTGATTTTGGTGTTTGAGGAGCTGCGCAGCCTGCTGGTGGGCGACGACGTGTACGGCGTGCAGCCGCCCGACATCTTGAACGGCAGCATTGCGCTGGGCGAGATGATGACCTACCCGGTCTACCGATTGTTTATCTCGGGCGTGTGCCTGGCGCTGGCGCTGGGCATGTACTTTGTGTTCACCCGCACCCGCTTGGGCATGATGATTCGCGCGGGCAGCACCAACCGCGAAATGGTGCAGTCGCTGGGCATAGACATCAAATTTTTGTACCGCGTGGTGTTTGCCGCCGGGGTAGCCATTGCAGTGCTGGCGGGCATGGTGGCGGCACCGGTGTCCTCGGTGTACCCGGGCATGGACAGCACGGTGCTGATCATTTGCTTTGTGGTGGTGGTGATTGGCGGCATTGGCTCGATTCGGGGGGCGCTGTTTGCCTCGCTGCTGATCGGTTTTGTGGACACTTTTGGCAAGGTGCTGCTGCCCTCGGCCGCTGGGGTACTGGTGTATGTGTTGATGGCGCTCATCCTGCTGTGGAAGCCCGATGGACTGTTTAAGGCAGGCTGATTGATGAATTACGCTAAAACCATTTTTGTAGCCCTGGTGTTTTTGGCACTGGCGGCGTTTCCGGCGGTCTCGGGCCAGTACGGGCTGGACCTGGCGACCAAGATCATGGTGTTTGCCATTTTTGCGCTCAGCCTGGAGCTGCTGGTGGGCGCCACCGGCCTGGTGTGTTTTGGCCAGGCGGCGTTTTTGGGCATAGGCGCTTATTCCACCGTGCTGCTGTCGCCGCCCGACCAGGCGGGTAGTGTGCTGTGGCTCTTGCCGCTGGCCATGTTGCTGGCTGGCGGCTACGCGCTGGCGGTAGGGGCGCTGTCCTTGCGCACCAAGGGCGTCTACTTCATCATGGTCACGCTGGCGTTTGCCCAAATGGCCTATTACGTGGCGCACGACACGCCGCTGGGCGGTGGCACCGACGGCATTTATCTGCTGCTCAAACCCAGCCTGGGAACCTGGTTGGACTTGGACAAGCCGCTGGTGCTCTACCAGTTCACCCTGGGCTGCCTGCTGGCTACGTTTGCGTTTTTGGCGCTGCTGGGGCGCTCGCGCTTTGGCCGGGCGCTGGCGGGCATTCGCGTCAACGAGCAACGCATGCGCGCCACCGGTTTTTCCACCTACCCCTACAAGCTGGCGGCTTTTGTGATCTCGGGCGCGCTCTCAGGCCTGGCCGGGTTTTTGTTCGCGGTGAAAGACGGCTACGTCAACCCCGAGCTGATGGGCTGGCATGTGTCGGGCGAGGTGCTGATCATCGTGATTTTGGGCGGGCTGGGGCATTTGCGCGGCGCGCTGATCGGCGCCTTTGCGTTTGCGCTCTTACAGGAGTTTTTCAAGTCCGAGGCGATTTTTGGTGAATTTGCCAAGCACTGGCACTTGGGCCTGGGCCTGACCATCATCGCAAGCGTAGCGCTGTTGCCACGCGGCCTGGTGGGCGTGCCGGGGCAGCTTGCGGCGCGGCTGCGCGGTGCGGCTTTGGGCCAACCAGCCCACACAGCCAACGCAGGAGGCAGCCATGGTGGACACTGAAATCTTGCTGCGCGGCAAACACATCAGCCGCCGCTGGGGCGGATTGCTGGCTTTGAACGACGTGTCGATTGAGGTGGCACGCGGCACGGTACACGCCGTCATTGGCACCAACGGGGCGGGCAAATCGACCCTGGTGAATATTTTGTCGGGCGAAACTCCCCCGTCGAGCGGCAGCGTAGAACTGCTGGGCCAGGACGTGACGCACTGGACGCAACCCCGTCGCGCCCGTGCCGGACTGGGACGCAGCTACCAGCGCAACACCATTTACCCCACCTTCACCGTGCTTGAAAACTGCCGCCTGGCGGCCCAGGCCACGGTGCAAAAGCCCTGGGCGATGTGGCAAGACGCGCGCCACTGCCCGGTCAGCAGCGCCGCCGCTCTGGCCAGTGCTGAGCGGGCGGGCTTGGCCGACGTGCTGGAGCGTGAGGCCGGTTTGCTCTCGCACGGCCAAAAGCGCCAGTTGGAGATTGCCATGTGCCTGGCCACCGCGCCGCAGGTGCTGCTGCTGGACGAGCCGCTGGCTGGCATGGGCGCCGAAGAAACCGAGCGCATGCTGGCGCTGCTTAACTCGCTCAAGGCTACGCACGCAATATTGCTCATCGAGCACGACATGGACGCGGTATTTCGCGTGGCGGACTGCATTACCGTGATGGTCAACGGCGGCGTGATCGCCTCGGGCAGCCCAGACTTTGTGCGCAACAGTGCCGAAGTGCGCGTGGCCTATTTGGGAGAGCACTGAGATGGCGCAAGATTTGATATTGGACGCCAAGGGCATCCACGCCTGGTACGGCTCCAGCCACATCTTGCATGGGGTGGACCTGCAAATTGCACGCGGCCAGACCGTGGGCCTGCTCGGGCGCAACGGCATGGGCAAGTCCACGCTGATTCGCGCACTGCTGGGCCATGTGGCGCAGCGCAGCGGCGAGATTCACTTTTTTGGCGTGGATGCCTCGCATAGCAAACCGCACGAAGTGGCGCGCCTGGGCGTGGCCTATGTGCCTGAAGGGCGGGGCGTGTTTCCCAACCTGTCGGTGCTGGAAAACCTGCAAATGGCGGCCCGCCCCGGGCAGGACGGGCGCTGCGACTGGCCGCTGGACCGCGTGCTGGCCACCTTTCCGCGCCTCGCTGAGCGCCTCAAAAACCTGGGCGCCCAGCTCTCGGGCGGCGAACAGCAAATGCTGTCCATTGGCCGCGCCCTGATGACGCACCCCGAGCTGATGGTGCTGGACGAAGCCACGGAGGGCTTGGCGCCGCTGATCGTGGCCGAGATTTGGCGCGTGATTGGTGAGATCCGCGCCAGCGGCATCGCCACCCTGATCGTGGACCGCAATTACCACAAGGTGCTGGAGCGCGCCGACCACGCACTGGTGCTGCAAAAAGGCCAGGTGGTGCTGCACGGCAGCGGCGCTGCGCTCTTGGGCGACCCGGCGCTGGCCACGTATTTAGGCGTCTGAGGGGCTGTAGACGCAGCGCTTTGGCGAAAGCGCAGCCGCAGCTCCTCTCCCATCCTCCATGACCACACACCTCACTCCCGCCCAAACTGCCCAAGCCCTGCCCTACCCCGCCCTGGCCCAGCACCTGGAGGCCCTGCTGCGCGATCCATCGGTTACGGTGCCCGCGCGCCTGGTGCAGCCGCTGGCCGGAGGTGGCAGCTTTTTTGTGATGCCCGCCACCGACGCGCGGCTGGCCATCAGCAAGCTCATCACCTTTATTCCCGACAACGCCACGCGCGCTTTGCCCAGCATCCAGGGCGACGTGGTGGTTTTTGACGCTGTGACTGGCCAGCGCTTGTGCATTCTGGACGGGCCCACGGTCACGGCGCGGCGCACAGCCGCCGTGTCGCTGCTGGCGGCGCAAAAACTGGCGCGCAACACCGATGGCCCGCTGCTGGTGGTGGGCGCGGGCGTGCAGGGGCATTCGCATGTGGAGGCCTTTGCAACGGGTTTGGGCGTGCGCGAGGTGTGGGTGGCATCGCGCAGCGCGGCTTCTGCCGACGCCTTGGTGCGCCATTGCCACAGCCTGGGCCTGCGCGCCCGGCGGGTGGACGATGCGGACGCCGCACTCACCCATTGCCCGCTGGTAGTCAGCAGCACCTCAGCCCAAGCGGTGGCCTTGCGCGCTATGCCGCGCCCCGACGCCTTTGTGGCCGCCGTGGGCGCCTTCAGCCCGCGCATGGTGGAGTGGGACGCCGCCATCTGCCGCCGCTTGGGCTCCGAGGGCACGCTGGTGGTGGACACCCGCGACGCCGACCACGAGGCGGGCGATTTGCTGCAGGCAGGTATCGATGTTGGCGCCTTGCCCACGCTGGGCGACGTCATTGGGCAAACGCCAGCCTGGACGGTCTATGCGTCAAGCCGCCGTACCGGCCCGGTCTTCTTTAAAAGCTGTGGCTGGGCGGGCTGGGATCTGGCGGCGGCGCGGTGTGTGGTAGCGGCGGGCAAAGCATTGCTTTGCTAGGGTGGCCCACAGCGCATACCCTATGAAAAACGGCGATAAGAGGTGCCGTCGTCGCTAGTGGGCTAAAAGCGTGGTAGTCAGGTTCAAGCCTTAGCGTTCACCTTTAACCGCCAAGCGTGCAGCAGTGGCTCGGTGTCACTGCTGGGGCGCTCTTGGCGCGTGAACCCCATGTCGCAGGCGGCCTGGTAGGACATGGCGGCCTTAAAGTGCGTGCCGAAGTGAATGCATGCTAGAAAAAAATTAAAAATTAAAGCCATATCCATCTAAATCGTTCACACGAATAGCAAATAATGGACCGTTGCCTGCATGCTTGTAAGTGCTTCCTAGCAACCGAAGAGCAGGAAATTTTCGCGTTCATTGTCCTGAATTATTCTCATCTGACCGGAAGGATTTGTGCATGTCGATTGCGCACCATGAGGCGCCTGCCGCCCCACCCCCAACGCCGTCTGACGGTGGATCGCACACCATTTCTGCGTCCTACGAGTCGGTTCCGAGACAGCTGCTTATTGAATTTACGGGATCCGGGGGTGAGTATTTTCGTATTTGGATCGTAAATCTGTTGCTTACGTTGGTGACGCTCGGCTTGTACCTTCCTTGGGCCAAAGTGCGGCGTTTGCGCTACTTTTATTCAAATACCTTGATCGATTCTGACCCACTCCATTTTCATGGAGCGCCATTGCAAATGTTCAAAGGTTTTGTCATTGTGGTTGTCGGGTTTGTTTTGTATTCGGTGGCTGGCGAATTTTCGCCTACTGCTGGCTTTCTTGCATTTCTTGTCGTTGCGGCATTGTGGCCCTTGCTTTTTCGTTCTTCTATGTGTTTTCGTCTGTCAAACACAAGCTGGCGCGGCTTGCGGTTTGCTTTTAGCGGTAGCACAAAACAGGCTTACCTAGCTTGGCTTCCTTTATTTTTTCCCAGTATCGCCCTGCTTACGCTGTCCTTGCTTGCCCCTGCGATGTCAGACCCCGACCCAGACCACAAGATGGCTTGGTTTAATAGTTTGGCGCTCGGTTTGATTGTCTTTGCCAGCATTGCTGTAGTACCGTGGCTTTTGTACAGACTCAAATATTACCAGCACCAAAATTACCGTTTTAGTACAGAGGCTACCGTCTTTACAACCAAGCTT
>JARXAU010000140.1 GCA_029865675.1 Rhodoferax sp. | reverse complement strand
AAGCGCTTGGAGGCGCAGCAGGTATCCATACACCGGCCATGGGCCACGTGGGCAGAATTTGCCAAAGGTGCGGTGCGGGTGCTGGAGCTGCAACGCCAGCAACAATCCCAGGCGCGCGCTGCCGAAAAACAACTTGCCGATGCAAAAAGCGCTGACGCTGCCGATGGTGGTGCCGCGCAAGACCTGCAAAGCACCGATGGACAAAACGCGAATGCATTGCCGCAGCCTGCAATCCGCACCGCAGTCAAGACGGGACCGCGCGTTATCAGCATCGGCAACAAGCCTGCTGCCCGGCCTGCGGCAAAAGCCGCACCCACCCCAGCAAATGCGCCCGCGAAAGAACCTAAGGCCGCCAATCTGGTGGCCCCCGACGAGGCCGCAAAGCCCGCAAAACTCTCCAAAGTAGCTGCCAAAGCAGCACCCAAACCAAGCAAGGCCGACATTGTCAACGCCTGAACAAGTTACTCTGGCCTACCAGCTGTTTTTGGGCCGCGAGCCTGAGAACGCTGACGTGGTCAACAATCTGTGCCAAACCGCGCAGACGCCGCAGCAGCTGCGGGATATTTTTTTGAAGTCGCCCGAGTTCATTCAGCGCATGGGCGAGGTGCTGGGCAAGCCCCAGGCCATTCGCCATCGCCACCCCTTTCACCTGCCCCAAATACCCGTAGAAACCGAGGTGTCTGACGAAGCTCTGAGTCAGATGTTTGAGCGTATTCACCAAGAGTGGGAGCATTTGGGAGCCACCGAGCCCTATTGGTCGGTGGTCACCCAGCCGCAGTACTACCAGGCCGAGTTTGCTAGCCACAGTGAGCAGTTTTACACCTCGGGCAAATACAGCGCCGACGTGTTTTTGGCCACGCTGCGCCGCTGTGGCGTCAACCCCGCGCAATTGGAAACTTGCCTGGAGGTGGGCTGTGGAGTAGGGCGGGTGAGCTGGGCCTTGGCTGCCGCTTTTAAGCAGATCATTGCGGCCGACATATCCAAGCACCACCTCGACCTTGCTGAAAACTACCTGAGAGCCAAGGGCTTACACAACATTGAATACCAGCACTGGCAAACCGTGCAGGCCATTCGCCTGTTGCCGCAACTCGATGCCATTTTTTCCGTCATCACCCTGCAGCACAACCCGCCGCCGGTAATGGCGTGGATGCTCAGAGAGTTGCTGGGCCAACTGCGCCCGGGCGGAGTGGCCTGCATTCAGCTTCCAACCTACCGCAACGGCTACATGTTCGAAGGCGAACGCTATTTGAACTCCCCCCCTTCCAAAACGCTGGAGATGCATTTTTTGCCGCAGCAAGACGTCTTTCTCATCATGACCGAGGCTGGCTGCCGTTGCCTAGAGGTGCGCGAAGACGGCATGGTGGGCGCGGAAGACCAAATGCTCTCTAACACCTTTTTGTTCCAGAGGGCGTAATGCTCGCGCAACCAGCCAGTGCCGCAAAGCCAAGCAAGCTGGACGCCAACCTGGCCCGCCAGTTTGCCTGGCTCCTGCGCAAAGACCTGCGCGAGGCCTACACCACCCAAGACAACCCCGAGTTTGAGGACTGGTGGCTGATTAAAGGTCGGCAAGAATTTCCCGGGTGGGCCGACGCTGCCCCCACCGCTCAGTTGCAAGCACTGTTTGAACCCGCAGGGACTGCCACCCTAGGCAGCGTTCCGATTACAGTGCCCAAACTGGTGTCCACCCTGCTCAAGTTTCGGCCCGACGCCGTCAAAGAGCTCAGCGTGGACGGCAAGTTGGACAACGAAAAGTTCTTCGCCTGGGCCATGGTGCGGGGCCTGAGCGAGCACAAACTCGCCCAACACGCCCCACGCAGCCTGATGGCCATGCTGGACCAGCCCATACCCCTGCCCGCAGGCCAGCCGCTGACCCCCGACGACGCGACCCCGCCCGCCGCCAGCCTGCTGATGTACCTGCTGTGGCGCTTGTTGGACGACAAGCTTCAAACCGCCCGCAGTTTGCAAACCGCAGCGGGGCGCAAAGCCTTCATGGCCTGGTTTTTCGGCGTGGCGCCGCAGCTCGAACTGGGCCCCTTGATTGCCGGGCGCTGGCGGGCCTGGCTGCAAAGCCCGGGTGCGGCCACTGCCATCGGCCCCCAGGCCACGCAGCTGGCCGAGGCCTTGCGTTCGGCGGCGGCCGCCTTGCGGGCCAAGCGTAGCCCTGCAGCGGATGCCACGCAGGCCCAAGCAGGCAAGCCCTTCGGCTTGAACATCTATGGTTTTGCCTATGGCGAACTGGGCATTGGTGAAGACCTGCGCATGGCGGTGGAATGCTGCGAGGCCGCGAACATTCCCTTCCACGTGGTCAACGTAGATGCAGGCAGCGCCCGCCAGGCCGATATGCACCTCAGGGGCAAGGTCAGCGAGTCGTCAGACCTGCCACCCTACAACACCAACCTGTTTTGCCTGCCCGCGTTTGACACCGTGAGCCGCGTATTTATGCAAAAAGGCGCCGCCGTGTTTGAGGGCTACCGCAACATTGGCTGGTGGCCGTGGGAACTTTCCGTGTTCCCCAAAGCCTGGCGGCCCTATGCGTTCGAGCTGGTGGACGAAGTGTGGGCCAGCAGCCAGTTTTTGTTTGACATGTACAAGCAGGCCACCGACAAGCCCGTCAAGCTCGTGCCGCTGGCGGTGAGCGTGGAGCGTATGAAGCCCTACCCCCGCAGCCACTATGGGCTGCCTGAGGGCAAGTTTTTGTTTTTGTATATCTTTGATTTCAACTCATCGGTGGCACGCAAAAACCCTATGGCGGCGGTAAAGGCGTTTAAACAGGCATTTGTGCTAACCGACGACAGCGTTGGGCTGGTGTTTAAAACTATGAATACCAAGGCAAACAACCCGGAGTGGCTGGCATTTTTGAAGGAATGCCAAATGGATAGGCGTATTCATGTAATTACTGAGACTTTTGACCGGCCTGCAGTTCTTGGCCTAATAAACACCTGTGATGCTTATGTTTCGCTGCATCGCGCGGAGGGGTTTGGGCGAACTATGGCTGAGGCCCTGTTGCTAGGAAAACCAGTTGTGGCTACAAATTACTCTGGGAATGTCGACTTTATCGATGCTGAGTCCGACTTTTTGGTTGATTATAAAATTATAAATGCCATGGACTATAGTTATCAATGGGTGGATGGTGCAGACAAGCAGGTTTGGGCAGATGTCGATATTAACAATGCAGCCCTTCAATTGGAAAATGCGAAAAAATTTAGTGTGTCTGGAGATTTTAAAAAAGTTTGTAAGTTGCATGCAGAGAAAATGTCGCCCCACTACTTAGGTAATATCCTAAGTGAAGAATTAAAAATGCAATCAAGAAATAAATAGGCTGGTTTATACAAATGTTGACCCTCTTTGCTCAGTACTACGTTCCCAAGACTCAAAAGCGACGGGAAGAGATAGATCAATGCTTTAAAAAGAATATTGAAAATTCACTGGTCTCCAGCTTTGTAATATTGTTTGAGAAGGAAGAAGACAAAAAGCTCATATCCGACCACAAAAAAATAATAAAGAAGTTTTCCCCCAATCGGCTAACCTACGCCGACTGGCTGAAAGAGACAGAACTTCTAGCGCCAGGCACCTTGTCCCTGCTGGTCAACTCAGACATTTACCTGACGGATTCAGTCAAGCACCTGATTGATAACGCGGCAAAGATGCAGAGCGAAAAGCGATTTCTCGCGCTCAGCCGGTACAACCCGGTGCCCGATGGCCTAGAACTCAACTCCAACCCGCACTGGACCCAAGACACCTGGGGTGTTGTCAAAGCCAAGGACAAGCTGCCGGCGGCACTGTTTCAAGAGGCGGCGTTCGAGCTGGGGCAGCCAGGTTGCGATAACAAGATCGCATACGTCATGCACAGCTATGGCTACGCCGTGACTAACCCTTGCGCGACAGTTTGTACAGTGCATGTGCAAGAGGATACGGCGCGCAGCTACGACGCCAAGATGAGCAAGCTGATCGGTCTGCACGCCTTCGTACACCCGGTGAACAATGTCCTTGAAGACTCGACCCTTGATTTCGATTTGCTCACGCGCAGCGACAAAGATCCGATTGATATCCGGGTCAACAACTGGATCAATCAGCGAAAAACCTATCAGCTCATCGCCACCGGCAAGCCATCGCAACCTATGGCTGCCAAGGTCAGCGAGGCCGACGCCCCGGCGCCGCTGAAGATAAAGCTCTCGTACGCCGACATCCAGCCAGCGCAGCTTGAGCCCCCTGCGGTAACGCATATTCCCATACAAAGGTTTGTCACCGCTAATTACAAGCAGGTAGCCAAGTTTTCAGAGCGGTTCTTGATCTATTCAGACGGAGTCCAGCTCTACTGCTACGACAAATACTGGCCCATCGTGCGGGGGGTGCTGATATCCGACATGGCGGGCATCAGCCTTGATTCCAAGAACCCCATTTTATTCGCCGAGGCCTTTTTGCCTTTGGTCTTGGAGGTGGAGAACACCGAAATCAGCGCCGACATGCAGTACCTTGAAGACATTATGTTTTGGCAGTTTCCGTGCCGAACCGAGGGCGATGCCTACGATGTTCACAAGCGGCTTGCGAGGCGTTCGTACAAAGACCATGTTGTGAACGTCTACTTGCCCTTGCCATGGGCTACCTTTATTGACAAAAAAAGATTTCCATCCGCACATATCAAGATTTTGGGCAGTCGCGTTTCGGCTGCTATAAAAATACTAACCCAGCTCGGATACAAGCTCAGGGTTCATACCGTGTGCCAGCACATCCGCTGGCGCAACCTTGAAGAATGGCTACCCCAGTTGGGAATTACCGACCTTTGGATATCCCACAAGGAAAAAGGCTTGGACCACTTTGGCAGCATCATGCTCCATGCCTGGACTTTGTACGCCGTTAATTACCGTGACAAGTCGCGCTCCAAAGGTCTGGTCTATAAGCCCCATGGCGAGAAAAAGACATTTGCATCTTTCATTGGCGCGCACATGAAGCATTACCCCACCGAAGTGCGCCTGCGCCTGAATCAGCTCAAAGAGCTATCGGGCTACTTGGTCGAGATCAAAGACCTGTGGCACTTCAACAAAGTGGTATACAACTACCAGGTTTTCGGACAGGAAAAAGAGAAAGAATCGATCAAGGTAGACGACGTCGAGCGCTACAACGACGTCATTTCAGATTCCGTTTTCAGCCTCTGCCCTGCGGGCGCAGGCCCGAATACGCTCAGGCTTTGGGAATCGCTGGCGGTGGGGTCAATACCCGTGGTGCTGTCGGACAAGCATGAGCTGCCCAAGCTGCGGTTGGAGGACGGATCTAAGCCTGTCCAGTGGGAAGATGTTGTTGTGTTCCACCCCGAAGATGCGGTGGAAACCCTAGACGCAAGTTTGCGCGCTATTTCGGAGAATCAACTGACGGAGATGCAACGGCTTGGAAAAGCTGCTTTCAATGCCTTGCTAAAAATAGATGTATTGACAGACCAGGGTGATGTCGCCCAAATTTAAGGCCTGCGTAAGATGATCATTTTTAGCCAGGGGCCTACAGAACACAGTCGTCTAGGTAACAGTATCGTTTGGATGACCAAGGCGGCCTACATTGCAAAGCAATTGGGCTGGCAGGTGGCATTTCCTTGGGCATCTGAAAACTTCGTTGCCTACTTGGCACCCAATTCCTATTGGTTAGAGGCAATTAAGCAGGCGCGCGATAGTTATTTAGATAAATTTGATGTGCCGTTGACGGCCGCGTCCATCAGCCGACAGTCTCGAAAATACGAGGCGCTTTTTGAGGCGGATAACCAGCTCCCCGCCTTTGGTTGGGAGCGTGCGGTGTATTCGGACGAATCAAACAATGTCTTGTACCTACGAGGCAAGATTGACATTACGTCTGAAAAAGTTTTGAGCCTGGTGGAAAGCCATGCGCTGACCATAATTCATGAACCCTTTGAGCTGATGTATCTGGAAAACCTCAGCCTCATCGGTGAAGACTATGCATCCGTTATCCCAAAGAAGCGCCTGTTTAACGCCCAGGCCAAACATGTCGCAGAAATTGCGGCTGGCAGACCAACGGTAGGTATGCATATTCGTCGGGGTGACTACAGCCGGTGGCAGGGCGGCAGCTATTACTACGATGATGATTTTTGGTGTACAAATGCGGCCCGGTTTGTGGCCAGTGGAAAATCTGTCTGGGTGTTTTCCAATGAGCTTTCAGACGAGCTTAAGGCCCGTCTGTTGTCGCACGCAACCAATATCCCGGACGAAGATTTCAATCACCATTTTGTACGAATGATGTTTATGGGGAAGATCTTTGGTCCACCCAGCACCTTTAGTTCGACTGCTGCAAACG
>JARXAU010000106.1 GCA_029865675.1 Rhodoferax sp. | reverse complement strand
CCAAATATTGCCGCGCCGCCCGGACCTGAAAATCATCGTGACCTCGGCCACGATTGACGCGCAGCGGTTTGCCGACCACTTTGCCAGCTTGCGGCCCACCGCTGAGGGGCGAAAACTGGTGCCAGCCCCAGTGATCATGGTGTCGGGCCGGATGTTTCCGGTGGAGCAGCGCTACCGCCCGTTTGAGGAAAGCCGCGAATACGACCTGAATAACGCGATTGCCGATGGCGTGGACGAGCTGTGGCGCGGCGGGGTGGGTGGCGACATTTTGGTGTTCTTGCCTGGCGAGCGCGAGATTCGTGAGGCGGCTGACCACCTGCGCCGCCACCTGAGCCACCTGCCGGTGATGCGCGGCTGCGAGGTGTTGCCGCTGTTTGCGCGCCTGAGCCCGGCCGAACAAGACCGCATTTTTGACGGCCACACCGGGCGGCGCGTGGTGCTGGCCACCAATGTGGCGGAAACCTCGCTCACGGTGCCGGGCATCCGCTATGTGATTGACGCGGGCACGGCGCGCATCAAGCGCTACAGCTTTCGCAGCAAGGTGGAGCAGTTGCTGGTCGAACCGATCAGCCAAAGCTCGGCCAACCAGCGCGCCGGGCGTTGCGGCCGCGTGGCCGACGGCATTTGCATTCGCCTGTATGAGCAAAAAGACTTTGACGGGCGCGACCGTTTTACCGACCCCGAAATCTTGCGCTCCTCGCTGGCCGGGGTGATTTTGCGCATGAAGTCACTGCGTCTCGGCGTGGTGGAAGACTTTCCGTTTATCGAGCGGCCCTCCGGGCGCGCCATTGCTGACGGCTACCAGTTGCTGAACGAACTCGGCGCCGTGGACGAAGCCAACGAGCTCACGCCCTTGGGCCAAGAGTTGGCGCGTCTGCCGCTAGACCCGCGCGTGGGCCGCATGATCCTGGAGGCCCGCAGCCGCAAGGCGCTGGACGAAGTGCTGATCATCGCCTCGGCCCTGAGCGTGCAAGACGTGCGCGACCGCCCCATGGACCTGCAAGCCCAAGCCGACCAGGCCCACGCCAAGTTTGACGACGACAAGAGCGAGTTCAGCGGTTACCTGAAGCTGTGGAAGTGGATCAGCGATGCGCGCGGCGAAAGAAGCGGCGCTTCTGCGGCCGGTTCGTCAGCGCAAAGGAAATTGGGGTCGGATCCCGATTTCGCGCAGCGAAACTCGGGCTCTGACCCCAATTTTCGCTCCCCGCAGAAACCAAATGATTTGGCATCGGGTGAATTGGGCTCTGACCCCAATTTCCGCGAACCCAATTCACCCGCTTTGCGAAATCGGGATCCGACCCCCATTGCCTCGACCCACAAACTCAGCAACCGTCAATACGAGCAACTCCTGCGCCAAAACTTCGTCAACATCCGCCGCCTGCGCGAGTGGAAGGATATCCACAGCCAGCTCCACACCGTGGTGGCCGAGCACAAATGGCGGCTCAACAGCACGCCCGCGTCGTACGAGCAGTTGCACCTGTCCATGCTGGCCGGCTTATTGGGCAATGTGGGCTGCAAGGTGGAAAACGAGGGCCAGCAGGGTGAGTACCTGGGCGCGCGTGGCATCAAGTTTTTTGCCCATCCGGGCGCGCACCTGGCCAAGAAGCCGGGGCGCTGGATCGTGGCCTCTGAGCTGGTAGAAACCACGCGCCTGTTTGGCCGGGGCATTGCCAATATTGACCCGCAGTGGATTGAGCAAGTAGGCGGCCATTTGCTCAAAAAACAGTTGCTCGACCCGCATTGGGAAAAAAAAGCCGCCGAAGTGGTGGCGTTGGAACGGGCCACGCTCTACGGCATCGTGGTCTACAGTGGGCGACGGGTGAACTATGGCCGGGTGGACCTGGCCGGTGCGCGCGAGGTGTTTATCCGCGAGGCGTTGGTGGCCGGCCAGTGGGACAGTCCGCTGCCTTTTTTGGCCGCCAATCTGAAGCTCATCAAACAGGTGGAAGAGCTGGAGCACAAGGCCCGCCGCCAGGACGTGCTGGTGGACGAGGAGCTGATTTACGCCTTTTACGACCAGCAACTGCCCGCTGATGTGTGCAGCGGCTTTGGCTGCGAGCGCTGGTACCGCGATGAGGTGAAAAAGCAGCCCCAGCTTTTGTTCTTGACCCGCGACGAGCTGATGCGCCACGAGGCCGCTGGCATTACCACCGCCATGTTCCCCAAAACCCTGCGCTTGGGCGGGGTGGACTGCGCGGCCAGCTATTTGCATGCGCCGGGCGACGCGCTGGACGGGGTGACGGTGACGGTGCCACTGTTTGTGCTCAACCAAGTGAACGACGAGCGCGGCGAATGGCTGGTGCCCGGCATGCTGAAAGAAAAAGTGCAAGCCCTGCTTAAAACCCTGCACCAGCGGCCCCGCTCGCGCTTGGTGCCGCTGCCCGAGACCGCCACGCGCATGGCCGCAGCCCTGAGTGACGAGCGCTTTGGCGCAGGCAGCTTGGTGGACGCGGTACTCAAGCTGGTGCGCGAAGCCACGGCGCTGGACGTGGTGCGCGCCGACATCAAGACCGACATGCTCAGCCCGCACTTTTTCATGAACTTCAAGGTGGTCGACGAACATGGCCGCCAGTTGGGCCAAAGCCGCAATCTGGGCGCGCTCAAAGCCGAATGGGGCAAGCAGGCGCGCGGGGCGTTTCAGGCGCTGGCGTCTTTGAAGCTGGGGCAGGGCGCTGGTGCCTCAACGCCCGCCGCAGGCGCTGCGCCTGGTGGGGCGGGCGCGGCGCCTGCCTTCGTGGCTCGCGCCGCCGGTAGTGCAGCCGTGGCGCCAGCGCCGCGCGGCGCGGCGGCATCAACTGCGCCTGTGCAAACTCCCGGCACTGCCAAAGCCGCAGCAGCCCCTGCGAAACCCAGCATCCTGGACCAGCGCTTTACCGCCTGGACTTTTGGCGAGCTGCCCGAGTTGCTGGAAATTCGCAAGGGCGCGCAAACGCTGATCGGCTTTCCGGCGCTCATGGACGCTGGCGATGCGGTGACGGTGGAGGTGTTTGACGAGCCCGAGGCGGCAGCCGCCAAACACCGCGCCGGCCTGCGCCGCCTGTTTGCCCTGCAAATCAAGGATGCGCTCAAGTACCTGGAAAAGAACATTCCTGATCTGCAAAAAATGGGCGTGTCCTACTTGCAGGTCGGGCGGGGCGAGGGTGCCACGCAGTTGGGCGGAACGGTGGAGGAGCTGCGCGCCCAGATCATCGCCGTGGCGCTGGACCGCGCCTTTTTGCTCGATCCGCTGCCCACCGACGAATTTGCCTTCAAGCGCCGTCTGGACGAAGGCCGGGGGCGGCTCACGCTGATTGCCAACGAGGTGGCGCGGCTGGCGGGGTTGGTGTTGATCGAGTTTGCAACTGCGGCCCGCAAAATCAAAGACAGCAAAAACGCGGTCGAGGCTTGCGCGGACGCTCAGCAGCAGTTGCAGCGGCTTGTCAGTAAACAGTTTTTGCTGGCCACGCCCTGGGACCGCTTGCAGCACCTGGCGCGCTATTGCAAAGCCATCACCCTGCGGCTGGACAAGTACCGCGCCGACCCGACCCGTGACGCCGCCCGCCTGAACGAGCTGCGGCCGCTGGAGCAGCGCTACTGGCGCCTGGTGGCCGAGCGCAAGGGCGCGGTGGATGAGCGCATGTCCGAATTCAGGTGGTTGCTGGAGGAGCTGCGCGTGAGCTTTTTTGCCCAGGAACTGCGTACGCCCCAGCCGGTGAGCGTCAAACGTCTGGAAAAGGCCTGGACGCAACTCGCTTAACAGCCCGCATCCAGCGTCGCGAACGGGTTGCGAGCAGGCCCAAGATGGCCGACTTAAATCGCTAGGTACTGTTGGCGAAGTTCGCTGTTTTCAATTACTTCTTTGGCGGTGCCGTTGAACACGATTTCTCCCATGTCGAGAATCAGTGCTCTGTCAGACAAATGCAAGGCGGCAATCGCGTTTTGCTCAACGATGATGGTGGTAAAGCCCAGTCCCTTGATTTCTTCAAGAATTTTTTCGATCTCGCGCACGATGACCGGTGCCAGGCCTTCATAGGGCTCATCAAGCAACAGCAACTTAACGTCACGGGCCAATGCACGGGCCACCGCGAGCATTTGTTGCTCGCCACCCGACATCGTGACTGCCTCTTGTCTGCGACGCTCTGCCAGACGCGGGAAATGGTCGTAAATGCGTTCAAGCGTCCAACCCACCGGCTTTTCAATTTGGGCGAGCTGCAAATTTTCTTCAACCGTGAGGCTGGGGATGATGCGACGGTCTTCTGGAACCAGCCCCACGCCCAAGCGCGCGGCCTGGTAAGCGCTCATAGTGTGAAGGGGCTGTCCGTCAAGCCATATCTCTCCTTGCTGCAGACGCGGCGCGTCTAGTCGGGCGATGGATCGTAAGGTGGATGTCTTGCCCGCGCCGTTACGCCCGAGCAGCGCAACGATTTCACCCTTTTGAATCTGAAAGCCCACGCCTTGCACGATGTAGCTCTCGCCGTAATACGAGTGCATGTTGCTGCATGAGAAGTAAGCATTAGGAGCAGTCACAGGTGTGCTCCTCCGAGGTAGGCTTCTTGCACACGGGGGTCACCTTTGATCGCGTCCGGAGCACCCTCTGCGATGATGGCACCCTGCGCCATGACACTGATTTTTTCGGCCAAAGAGAAAACTACGTGCATATCGTGCTCGATGATGATTTTGGTTACCTTGCCATCGCCTAGGCGTTGCAGCAGGTCAATGGTGCTGTTGGTGTCAGCGCGAGACATACCAGCGGTAGGTTCGTCGAGCAATAGCAACTTGGGCTCTTGGGCCAGGCACATGGCCAGCTCCAAGCGCCTTTTGTCACCGCGTGACAGGCTGTTTGCTGGCATTTGGCGCTTGGCATACAGGCCCACATCTTCGAGCATGCGCTTCGCCACATCGTGCACGGCTGCTTGTGCGGCCGCATGGGACCACCCGTTGAACCGGAAGTCGCCATCACGGTGCGAAAAAGCAGGAATCAGCACGTTATCTAACAGGCTGAGTTCGCCAAAAATCTCGGGTGTTTGAAATACCCGCACCACACCCGCTTGGTTGATTTTGTGGGGTGGCAAGCCGACGAGAGAAATGTTGTTAAAGACCACACTCCCGGCATCGGGGATCAATCGACCCACAAAGGCGTTGAGCAATGTGGACTTGCCCGCGCCGTTGGGGCCAATGATGGCGTGCACCGTGCCGAACTGCACGGTGAGGTTAACGTCGTTCAGCGCTTTAAGGCCGCCAAAACTCTTTTTCAGACCGGAGACTTCAAGTGCAGCCATCAATGCGCTCCTTGTGTCGTAGCAGTTGCCGGTTTGGGACCGCCGAACAGGCGGCGTTGCAGGCTTTGGATGCCCTGCATTAGGCCGCCAGGCACAAAAACAATGAGTATCAGGAAGAGCACTCCCAGGGTAAGCTCCCAACCTTCACCGACGAACAAGCCAACCACCGTGACCACGGCGTGTTGAACGGCATCAGGCAGGAACGAGAAGGCGTTATTGAGAATTTGCTCGTTGAATGAGGAGAAAATATTCTCTAAATACTTGATAACTCCTGCACCAAGCACTGGGCCTAACAAAGTGCCAACCCCGCCCAATATCGTCATTAAAACCACTTCACCAGACGCAGACCAATGCATCCGATCGGCCCCCGCCAGTGGGTCTGTCGCTGCCAACATGGCGCCCGCCAAGCCAGCGTAACAACCGCTGATGACGAATGCAGTGAGGGCGTAGGAGCGGGTGTTAATGCCGGTGTATTTGAGTCGGTTTTGGTTGGATTTGACTGCCTTGAGCATCAGTCCAAAAGGTGAACGGGCAATGCGCATCGAAATATAAAAGCTCAAAATGAGTAAGACTGCACAAAAGTAAAAACCGCTGTAGCCGACCATGGAGATGCCGAAGAAGTTGGTCGACGGAATGCCATCCCCGACAATTACACCAAACCACTTGTCGATGCTTCGAGGGTCATCTTTGACCAGCTGCAGTCCCGTCTCGCCGTTGGTAATCGGTGTCAGTACCGAATAAGCCAAGTTGTATGCCATTTGTGCAAACGCCAAGGTCAAAATCGAGAAATAGATGCCCGAGCGCCGCAAACAGAGGTAGCCGATGACGAGCGCAAATACTGCAGTGAGTGCAATGCTAAGAATGACGGCCGGCACAACATTCATCGTCAGTAGTTTGAAACTCCAAACTGCCGTGTACGAGCCTATTCCCAAAAATGCAGCGTGCCCAAACGACAAATACCCGGTCAAACCAAAAAGGATGTTATATCCGATGGCAAAAATTCCGAAGATACAAAATTTTTGCAGTAGGTCTGGGTAACCAGCGCCAAAGGGTTTGAGCAATAGGGGTCCGGCCAGTACGGCTATGGTGAAGCCTAGCAGGAGCCATTTGTCTTGTTTTGCCAGTGTTGTATTCATGTTCAATCCTCCATCACGCCTTTGCGGCCCAGTAAGCCACGTGGGCGCGTCAGCAGAATCAGGACAGCCACCAAATAAACGATGACTTGGTCAATTCCGGGTATCAGTTGTTTTACTTCGTTCATTGAGGCAAACGATTGCAATATGCCTAAAAGGAATCCAGATGCAACCGCGCCGGGAAGCGAGCCCATGCCACCGACCACAACAACAACAAACGAAAGTACGAGGAAGTCCATTCCGATGCGGTAGTTGGGCGAGACGATGGGGGTGTACATGGCCCCTGCTACGCCTGCAACTACCACCGCTATGCCGAAAACAATCGTGAATCGACGTTCAATGTGAATGCCCAACAGGCCCACCGTTTCGCGGTCACGCATGCCCGCGCGTACTACCATACCAAAGGTGGTGAACTGCAAAAATGCGAAGACGATGGCTATTACAACCATGGAGAAGCAAAAATACACCAAGCGCCACCATGGATAGCTGAGGTTGTCGCCGAGCCCCAGCCATGCCCCGATGTTTGCGCTTCCGGAAAACATGTCCGGTGCTGGTGTGGGAATCGGAGTCGCACCGAAAAAGCTTTTGACCAGTTCTTGTAAAACGATGGCCAAGCCGAAGGTCACCAAAATCTGGTCGGCGTGGGTGCGATGGTAAAAGTGGCGGATCAGTCCGCGCTCCATCAGAACGCCCAAGGCCAGCATGAGGGGGATGGCAAGCAAAATAGACAGTGGGACCGCAAAGCTGATGATTTGCAGCCCAAGGTCGCCCAACCAAAGTTGCAGGTAAGGCATATCAACCATCATCTCTAAGCCGGGGATGCTTTCGTCTTTCACTTGGGTTGATAGTTTGAGCAGCATTTGCACCGTTACCGCACAAAAACCGCCAATCATGAATAACGCGCCATGGGCAAAGTTGACCACGCCCAGCGTACCGAAAATAAGGGTTAGCCCAAGGGCAATGAGCGCATACGCGCTGCCCTTGTCCAGGCCGTTGAGTAGTTGAAGAAAAATAGCGTCCATAGATTCGCCCGAAAAAGGCATGTGCCACCGCGGCAGTCAAAAAAGAATCGGGTTCCGTAATTTTGCAATTACCCGGAACCCGCAGGGTGCCACTGCTGACCGACCGGCTTAATCTCCAAGCCAGCCAGCCAGTGGGAATTAGACGACCGCGACTTTGTAGGGGCCCAACTCACCGCCAAAAATCTCCGGCTTGTATTCCACCTGGGCACGAGGAACGGTCTGGTGGATGTCCATCAGATCCCATTTGCCCACCGGCTTTTCCTTGCCGCGAACGACCAGCACGTCTTTGAAACACTGGTGGTCAGCAGCGCGGTACTCGGTCGGACCGTTACCCATACCGTCGAACTTAAATCCTTCCAGTGCCTTGATGACTTGCTCAGGATTGAAAGTGCCGGCGGATTCGCATGCATTGGCCCAAAGCAGTGTTTGAACGTAGGAGGTGTGAGCCGCCTGGGACGGTGGCTCCTTGTATGCGGCGACAAAAGACTTGGTGAAGTTCTTGGAGGCTTCGTCTTTCAGGTCCCAGTCCCAGTTGGAAGTGCCCAAAATTCCTTTGATAGCGGAGCCAGCACCTTGCGCCATCAGTTCGGAGAACAAGGGCACCACAATCTCGAAGCGCTTGCCGTTGGCCATCTTGTCGCGCAAACCGAACTGCACAGCCTGTGTCAAGGAGTTGATCATGTCCTTGCCGTAATGGTTCAAGATCAGCACGTCAGCGCCTGAGTTAAGCACGGGCGTGATGTACTGCGAAAAATCAGCCGATCCAAGGGGGGTTCGCACTGCGTTGGCTGTTTTCCAGCCCAGCGCTTCTGTCGAGCTTTTCATGGACTCTTCCTGAGTCCAGCCCCAGGTGTAGTCCGCCGTCAGGTGGTAGGCCATCCGCTCTTTGCCGTATTCCTTGCCCAAAACGGGGCCTAGGGCCTTGCCGGACATGTAGGCGTTAAAGAAGTGGCGGAAGCCGTAGCGGCGTTTGTC